>JASLGI010000248.1 GCA_030149685.1 Bacillaceae bacterium
TATTATTTGGAGGTTTTTTCACATGAAACAAGGTACAGTTAAATGGTTCAACTCAGAAAAAGGTTACGGCTTCATCGAAGTTGAAGGCGAAGACGACGTTTTCGTACACTTCTCAGCTATTGAAGGAGAAGGCTTCAAAACGTTAGAAGACGGACAAGAAGTAGAATTTGAAGTTGTAGACGGCGACCGCGGTCCACAAGCTGCAAACGTAACAAAACTTTAATTCTGACTACCCAAGACACTTGAGAGTTTCTCTCAAGTGTCTTTTTATAATTTTATAAGAATCGGGCGTAAAACCCCTAACCTAAAGGCATAGGGGTTTTACGCCCTGATTGCCTTGTGTTTGAATCTACTAGGCTTTAGCCTAGTAGTAGTTCAAAATATGTGTGAAGGTCATACGATCCCTTCGAGGTTGTATGAAAATCTTAATAGACAATATTTAAAGAACTTAAAAAGTGATCGAAAGAATGAAAGCCATCGGCTACTTCTTTCGATCACTTTTATTACGTATAAATAGTTAATTTTTCTTTGTCGTCATTTCGCCAATTACCCACTCGTTTGTTTTGATCGTTTCTTCATCTTTAATAACACGATCTGTTTGAGCGATTAATCCGTAACCTTCAGCAAAATAACGAGTATATATTGTCGTTGTCGTATCATCAGCCTCTGATACAACAGTACTTTCCGTTACAACGACATTATCAAAAGTTTGTAAAGGAGTTTTAAATGTTTCGTGTACAGCAACGACTTCTCCTAATCCTCCTACTTGATCCCCTTTATGTAATGGGAATTGGAAAACGATTGTTCCTTCTTTATACGAACGAACGTCATCTAACGAAGGAAGGGAATCATCCTTTTTCACAGATGCTTCATTCAGTCGATAAATAATTCCTTCTTCTTCGTCAATACGGTAAATCGTTTCGATAATCGCTTCATTCGTGTCCATCCGTGAAATAACAGTCGCTTTGCTATAAGGACGGAAATAGTCAATTGTAAGTGTTGATTCATTTTCATTTTTTTCAATGAACTTTTGATGTGTTCCATCTTTAGGGAAGAAATTTTCAGGTGTAATAGTAGCAAATGGTTTTTCTTTTACTTGTTGACCTTCATCTTTTTCTGTTTTCACAATTCCATTTTCTTCAACCCCTGGCATGAGTGTATCTTTTTCTGCCTCATTGTCTCCACTACACGCAGTTAAACTCACTGCTAATGCGAGCGCCCCCAATGTCATCATTCGTTTTTTCATCCGTAGTCGACATCCTTTTTTCTGATTTTTTCTTGAATGCCAAGTGTATCATAAGCATTCTTGAATGCCAATAGTGATTCATTTATGCTGGAAGGTAGAAAGGAGAGAGGATATGAACGATTATTTAATGAGAATTGCTACTTATCATCCTGATCATTTATTGCCGATGACTCAATCGATTGAACAATTACTTATTAACTGCGACGCCTTAATTGAAACTGCCAGCCAATCTGCGAAAAACGCTTTACGTGAAAGAGATTTTATACGTCATGAAAAAGAAGTTCTTCTCATTCAGGAAACCGCTGCGTTAGAAGAACAATTGCGTCAACATCGAGGTGAACTTACGCTCGTCACACTCCAAAATGATTGGCTCCACTTACGTCCTGTAAGTTATATATGGCGAGGCGAAAAGAAAAATGTCGATACGTGGAAAAACATTTACATACAAATCGCTACTCAATTATATACAGAAAACAAACATACCTTTGAACAATATGCCTTAACAGATACAGCATATCGCAAACAAAAAGAAGCGATTCGCGGCCTTGTCTCTATCGGTCCCTATTATGTAAAAACGTACAATAGTACACAAACAATTCGCCGGTTAATCAAAGACTTATTTTCATACTTCAATGAAGATCCAACAAATTTACTGATCTTTATCGATACAAATCATTGAACTACCCTTAGGTTAAAGCCTAGTAGATTCCTTCGATTCAATTAAAAAAACACTTGAATTTTTAATCATTCAAGTGTCTGTTGTTATTTAGAGACTATTTTGTCCCAGCTTCTTTTACTCACACTTATAAAAATCCACCTTCAACGATTGCGCTGAGGGGGATTTTCTATATTACTTATTCTCTAAAGTTAATTCTACATATTCATCAAAAGTCATCACTTTATCGAAAATAGTTCCATCTTCTCGAATTTCAATAATACGATTTGCGATCGTGTTAATGAACTGGTGGTCATGAGATGTGAACACCATCGCTCCTTTAAAATCAACGAGACCGTTGTTTACCGCTTGAATAGATTCTAAGTCTAAGTGGTTTGTCGGCTCATCAAGAAGTAAAACGTTCGCACCTGAAAGCATCGAACGAGAAAGCATACAACGTACTTTTTCTCCTCCTGATAAAACAGCAGGTGCTTTTTTCGCATCTTCTCCAGAGAACAACATACGTCCTAAAAATCCACGAAGGAATGTTTCTGTCTCATCATCTGGTGAGAATTGACGCAACCAATCGACGAGTGTTCCTTTTTCATCTGTAAAGAAATCTCCGTGATCAAGAGGAATATACGTTTTCGTCGTCGTCACTCCCCATTTCACTGTACCTTCTGTCGGCTCAATTTTCTCTGCTAAAATATCGAGAAGAGCAGTTTTCGCTAATGGGTTACCGAGTAGAATGATTTTATCTTCACGGCCCATCGTAAAGCGAACATTGTCAAGCAATTTATTGCCGTCTTCATCAACGTATGTGACACCATCTAATGTAACGACATCATTACCAATTTCTCGATTCATTTTAAAATTAACATATGGATAACGACGACTTGATGGTTTAATATCGTCGAGCTCGATTTTTTCTAACGTTTTCTTACGGCTCGTCGCTTGTTTAGACTTCGATGCGTTCGCACTAAAACGAGCGATGAAATCTTGAAGTTCTTTCATTTTTTCTTCTTTTTTCTTATTTTGTTCTTGCGCAAGCTTTAATGCGAGTTGACTTGATTCATACCAAAAATCATAGTTTCCGGCATACAATTGAATTTTCCCAAAATCAAGGTCCGCAATATGCGTACAAACTGTATTTAAAAAGTGACGATCGTGAGAAACGACGATTACTGTATTTTCGAAATTCATCAAGAAATCATTAAGCCATTGAATCGCTGCTAAATCTAAATGGTTCGTCGGCTCGTCAAGAAGTAAAATATCCGGGTTACCGAATAATGCTTGGGCGAGCAATACTTTCACTTTTTGAGAACCTGTTAATTCATTCATCTGAACGTGGTGAAGGTCATCGGTAATGCCGAGACCTTGTAAAAGAATCGCCGCTTCAGACTCTGCTTCCCAACCATTCATTTCAGCAAACTCACCTTCGAGCTCCGCTGCGCGCATACCGTCATCTTCCGTCATGTTTTCGCCTTTTGCATAAATTTCTTCTTTTTCTTTCATGACACGATATAATTGCTCATACCCCATCATCACAGTATCAAGTACTTTTTCATCATCGTAAGCGAAGTGGTCTTGTTTTAACACAGCTAAACGATCATCTGGATTCATAACGACAGAACCTTCTTGTGGTTCAAGCTCTCCCGATAAGATTTTTAAAAACGTAGACTTTCCGGCACCATTTGCACCGATTAACCCGTAACAATTTCCGGGGTTGAACTGAATATTGACATCTTCAAATAATTTCCGGTCGCCGAAGCGTAAACCGACATTTTGTACAGCTAACATGTAAAGCATTCTCCTTTTAATTGCGATGCGCTCATTATACACGAAAAGACCTAAAAAGTCCGTTAAAACTCCCCTCTTTTCAAAAACAACTGAAAGCATTTTGAACAAATAGGACGACTATACTATAATAGACAAACACTGACAGAAAAAAGGGGAACTTCTCAAAGAAGAATACGTCTATACATAGTATGCAAGAGTTTTGTTTAGGAGGTGTCGCCTGATGGCTAAAAAAAGAACACGTAGAACACGTAAAAAAAGACGACCATGCCGCTGGATCGCACTATTTTTATTAGCAGGCATTGCCGTCATAGGCACATACATTATGACACAATACGAAAAAGGAAAAATGAGCGTTGAAGAAGCATCTGTTCCAGAAGACTTTGTTGGAGATATGCATGAACCGACGAGTCCAGAAGTTGAGAACTTTTTACTTCTCGGCGTAGATGATGACGGAACAGACACATATCGTACAGATACGATGATGGTCGCTTCATGGGATAAAAAAGACGGTTCTATTAAATTAATTTCTTTTATGCGAGACATTCATGCGATTATCCCCGGGTATGATGCGCATAAATTAAATGCCGCTTATGCACTCGGCGGTGTACAAACATTGAAAGACACATTAACAAGTATGTTTGACTTACCGATTCACCATTACGTACTCGTCGATTTTGAACGTTTCGAACAAATTATCGATATCGCTTTCCCAGAGGGAGTAGGGATTGAAGTAGAAAAAGACATGTCTTATCGTATCGGCGTCGATTTACGTGAAGGGTATCATCGACTAAATGGGAAAGAGTTGCTCGGTTATGCGCGTTTCCGTGCAGATGATGAGGGAGATTTTGGCCGTGTCCGCCGCCAACAGCAAGTCATTCAAGCTGTAAAAGATGAAGCGCTCAACGTCTACACATTACCGCAACTACCACAAGCACTCGGAGCAGTATCACAACTGATTGCTACCGACTTAACGACGAAAGAACAACTATCAAAAGCGATGGCTTATGCTGTTCAATCTAAAAATACAATCGAAACATTACGTATACCAGTAGAAGATGGATTCGAACATCGTCGAGATCCAGCACTCGGCTGGGTAATTGATGTCGATCTGTACAAAAACAGAGAAGCAATCGAAGCGTTTTTAAATGGGGAATATAGGGAATACGAGGAAAAAGACTCGTCTTACTAAGGGGGGAACTAAGATGAAAAAGAACGATACATCTTCAACCCGTCCACTCATCACCTTACTCGGAGGACGGACGACCTTGTTCGTCCTCGCTTTAATCGCGATGACGGGACTCATTATTTTATTATTTTCACAAGTTTCATTTGTTTTTAAACCGCTGCGGGTCTTCTTTTCAATTGTCGTGTTACCGATCGTACTTGCTGGAGTCCTTTATTACTTACTCCGACCGATTTTACGACTACTCGAAAAATGGGGCATGTCTCGTAGTTGGGGCATTACAGCGATCTTCTTCGGAGGAACAGGATTTCTCGTTTTACTCGTCTTCTTAATTTTCCCATTTTTAAAAGTGCAGACGATGAATTTAATCGAAGAATTTCCAACATACTTTAAACAGTTTGTCTATAATATTGACCATTATTTTCAAACATCTGCGATTTTTTCATCGTACTACAATGACTTAGATGTCAATATCGCTCAATTTTTCGAAGGAGATACATTAAAATCGATCGGTCAAGTAACAGGGAATGCACTTGGCAGTATCGCAACAGGTGTTACGAGCTTTATCGGAACATTAACAGGTATTATATTATCAATTGCGACAGTCCCATTCATTTTATTTTATTTATTAAAAGACGGTGAAAAATTACCACGCCACATCGTTCAACTATTACCACCGCGTATGCGAGACGATGCAGAAAAAATGCTTCGCGACTCGGATCGTCAACTGAGCGCCTACATACAAGGCCAAATCATCGTCGCAATATGTATCGGTATTATGGTATCGATTGGTTTTTACATTATCGGGATGAAATATGCTGCACTTCTCGGCATTTTAGCGATGTTTACATCAGTCGTCCCATACCTTGGCGCAATGATTGCAATCACACCCGCTGCGATCATCGCCCTTGTTACGAGCCCGTTCATGCTCATTAAACTCGCAGTCGTTTGGACTGTCGTTCAATTAATTGACAGCAAATTTATTTCTCCGCAAGTCATGGGGAAATCACTCAAAATTCATCCGATCACAATTATTTTCGTCTTACTTACATCCGGCGCATTGTTTGGAGTAGCAGGAGTTTTGCTCGGAATCCCTGGCTATGCGTTATTAAAAGTCGTCGTCACACATGGGTTTGATTTATTTAAAGAACGTTACGACCGAATTTACGGAGAAAGTGATAATTTATCTTATGCAATGACAACAAAAGAAGTTGAAAAAAAGACGGACACTCACTAGAAAAGGTTTACCCTTTTCTAGTTTTTTTATGAAAGAAGCAAAAACACCGCCTTTTTTTAAAAAAGCATTCCTCGCCCACTAAAGATAACAATAAAAACATTATGTCTACTTAAAGAGAAAGGAAGATACTCATTGAAACGACTCCAATACTTTTTCAAAAAGCGAACGACACTCGCTAAAGAAGCGGTTCATTCTCTTTCGTATGACCTACCGAAACTTGAAAATGAAATCGAAATACTTTTTCACGAGCTCGGTCACGATCTTCCGTTTCCTTCTGGAAATATTCGACGAGCGACCGATTTAGAACTAGACGTCTTATTAAGCGTGCTACAAGCAGAACAAGCAAAAAAGAGCGATACTTCCTTTCTTTTAACGATTTTTTCGAGTATTATCGGATTAATCTCTGTCATTACGACGGACTTCCTTGAAGGATGGACGATTCGTCATTTATTAATTGCTGTATTTATTTGGACGACCTTATTAATGATCGTTCAAAAATTTTACGATCATCGAATGGAGCGACTCACTTTACTCAGTGCATATATTGAAACGTACAAAGCGCATCGCAATCGATGAAATCATTAGAAAGAAAGTAGTGAACTTATGCGCCAATTAACGATTATTCAATTAAGTATGAAGCGGATCGTGCACAATCCGCGTGCGTATTTATTCGGATTTTTATTTTTACAAAGTATTCGGTGGCTCATCGCCGCACCGATCATTACATTTTTATTTTATCAATCATTACGGGTATCAGGACTATCTAGTGTAACGAATGCGAACATACAATATTTATTATCGCATCCTGGAGCGCTCGCCTTACTAACCTTACTCATTTTTTTACTCACTTTACTTATCTTTTTTGAGTTCGGGTATTATTTTTTACTCGCTTCTAGTGATCGTCACGGAAAAAAGACGACACCACTTGCGATCATTCAACAATTAATGCAAAAAATCCCGAAGTTTTTCACGATGCATACGATCGTGTTTACAATTTACTTTTTCTTATTATTGCCACTCGCATCTCTCGGCTTATCGTCTTCATGGACAGATTCATTACGAATTCCGCATTTTATTACGGATGAACTGATGACGACGACGAGTGGGAAAGTATTGTTTTTCAGTGTTCTCGCGTTCGTATTACTCATTAACACACGATTTGTCTTTAGTGTTTATTATTTCGTCATCGACCCGAACGAAACACTGCGTGGCGCTTTACGAAAAAGTTGGCACCATTCACGTGGGAAAACAATTCGTATTATTACATCACTGGCAGGAATCGTATTCACGATGATCGTTCTCGTCATCTCTTTCGGTCTATTTATATTTACTCCGCTTTACATGGGCGAGACGATTTTCGAGAAAAACTTACCGATTCTCGCTGCGATGAGCCTTACTCTCTTTCAAGGAGTATTATTTATCGCAGGAGCTCTCCTTCAGCCACTCTTAACAGAAGCTGTCACTGTGATGGAAGGAGAAGAAGGAGCGCGACCAGAAACAATTCAGTTTACGAAAAGAAAATGGGTAAAACACCCGACAGCACTCACGATTCTTTTATTCAGCGGGTTTCTCGGGATGAGTACGATTCATTATATGACGTTGACAGAGACAGTGTATCAACCTGTAACGAAAATTGTCGCGCATCGCGGATACGCAGCGGTCGCTCTAGAAAATACGATCGCAAGTTTAGAAGCTGCCGCAAAAGCAGGCGCTGATTATGTTGAGATGGACATTCAAGAAACGAAAGATGGAAAGTTTGTCGTCTATCACGATGAAACACTTCGTCGTCTCGGTGGAACGAATGAAAAAGTGAGTGAATTAACGTTGGAAGAATTAACGAGTCGAACGATTTCAAACGGGACATATACCGAACGTATTCCATCATTTGAAGAATACATCGATCGAGCGAAAGCATTAGATATTGCCTTACTCGTGGAATGGAAAACGTACACAGGTTCCACGAAGCATCAAGCTGAAAAACTCGCGCAATTACTCGAGGAAAAAGAAGTGCTCGGAGAATATATCGTACAGTCGCTCGACTTATCTTTTTTACGCGATTTAGAAGTGGTCGACCCTCGTATTCAAACGAGTGATATTTTTGCGATGAATATTGGAGGTGTACCCGACACGCCCGCTACGTACCTCAGTATCGAAGACTTTTCCATTCGTCCATCATTTATGAAGCAATTATCTGAAGAAGAGAAGTTGTTGTTCGTTTGGACAGTGAATGAAGAACGTCTCATGCATGAATATATGCAACTCGGTGTACACGGACTCATTACGAATCACGTATCGGATGCCGTACGTGTGCGAGACTATTATGAAGAGGATATTCGATTGTTCGATCGAGTTGTTTGGATGGCTCGTCAAACAAAAATCGCGACAGGATTGTAGGAGTTTTTTAGCACTCACCACTATTTTTTTATACTTAACGTTGACAAAAAGGAAAATGTTCGTTACAGTACGAAGTGTACCAGAGGGTACGAACTTGAGATGAGAGTAGAAGAGAAGAGAAATCAGAGATTTGAGAAGAGTATTCGTCATTATGTTAAAGTGAGAGAGTGTACGGTTGGTGAAAGTACGCACATAGGACGATGAAATGGACTCAAAGAGAGCTCCTAAACGAATGAGTGAACGAGCCGGGAAGCGCCCGTTAACGCGCATTATAAGCGAAACGATAGGTGGCACCGCGCTATAGATGCGCCCTTTTACACATGTTTTATGTGGAAGGGCGCTTTTTGTCGTTTTCTGATTTCTCGTAAAGGAGAAGAGCAAATGAAAAAACAATTTTTATACGCTCCGAGTGGGAAGTCGCCATTTATCGGAGAAGGAATTGATGAACGATGGACGAAAGAAGATGGCAAGTGGTTCATGAATAATAAACGAACGACAAAGACTGACCGAGAGATGTATGAACGGATGAAACAGAGTGATATGCCTTATATCGTGTTAATTACAGATCCTGTTACACGCCATTTACCGAAAGCGTATCCGTTTCCGGATGTCGTTTGTATTCGACCGAAACGTCGCATTCCTCATTTACGAAAAGAGAAAACGGAATTTTCAGAGTCTTTCGTTCGACGATTGTCGTGGACGAAAGAAGACTTTCGTGTGGCGCAACGCGCAGCGGAGCAAGTCGTTTTATCCGAACGGCTCGTCTATCGTTATGAAGGAGATCCACTCGCGCATTTTCGCGCAACATGTACTGAAAAGCAAACGACACAATTTTTTATAGAAGATGAATACCTCACAACATTTGGCGCTACCCCTGAAGTGATAGCAGAGAAAAAAGGGCGTTGTTTTGAAACGACGGTTTTAGCAGGAACAGCTCCAGTCGAGCGGTTAGAAAAATTGCAAACGACAAAAGAAAAGGAAGAACATGAAATGCTCGTTCAAGCGATCACTCAACGACTTTCAATACCGTTTGAGCAATCTGACCGTTTCATTTTACCGCTGCGCTACGTGCACCATTACGCGACAACGCTCCGGTTAAAAACAGATAATTTGTTCCGTTGTTGGTCTGCGGTTTTTCCAGCTGATACATTAGTCGGAACGCCGAGAGAACAAGCAAGTCGCATCATCGAACGAACAGAACGAGTATCTCGGCAACTGTTTGGAGGTGCGGTCGGACTTCTTAGTCAAAAAGAGGAACACTTTTCATTAGCTATTCGAATGGCAGTATGTGCACAAGGACAAGTGATGTATCAATCTGGTGCAGGTATTACAAAAGAATCAAGTGAGAAAGAGGAACGAGAAGAGATGAGAAAAAAACGAGCGCTCTTTCAACTAGGCGCAAAAAAAGAAGAGACTAGAAGAGAAGAGGAGAATGAACATGTATCATTTATCGATTGAAGAACAGATCCAACAATTAAAACGAGCAACATTTGATGACCTTCCGACATTGCTAGCACCTTTAGAAAAAGAAGCGACAGGTGCTTATTTCGACAATTGCGGAACAGGCGGCGACGGCTTATCGACATTCAACATTAGCACAACTGCTGCGTTTGTTCTCGCAGCGGGAGGAGTTCCTATAGCGAAAAATGGAAATGGAGCAATTACGAGCCAGTCGGGAAGTTCTGACGTTTTACAAGCGTTAGGTATTCCATGTACACCGGTGCAGCAAGTGCATGACAAAATTAAACAGAACAACCTCGCGTTTTTACACGCACCGAGTGTACAACCATTACTCCAGCGAGTTAAAAAGGCACGTACATTGTATGGAGCACCATCCGTCTTTAATATTATCGGTCCGTTAACAAACCCATTTCCATTATATGCGCAATATGTTGGGATTACGGATAAAAAGTATTTGCTCCCCTATGCAAAACAATTACGCAATCTTGGAAGAAAGCGAGCGATCGTCTTAACGAATGAAACAGGTATGGACGAAGCAGGACTTGTCGGGGAAAATACATTCATTTTTTATGACGGTGACATTTTTCGTCAAGAAACATTTCATGCATCAGACTACGGATTACGTCCCGCACCATTAAAAGACGTGTTCGGCCGTGACCCAAAGACGAATGCGGAAATGATCGAACGTGTATTATTAGGAGAAAAAGGAGCCCCTCGTGATATCGTTTTATTAAATAGCGCGATCGGCTTTCTCGCATATGGCACTGTTTCTTCTATCGCTGATGGGCTATCGCTTGCTCGGTCATGTATCGATTCGAACCGAGCAATGGAAGTTCTTACACAAGCGAAGGAGGGAGTCGTATGCTAACACGTATTCGTCAAACGAAGGAACGCGAAGTAAAGACGATGCCGACGTATCAACCGACACCATCGACACATCCGTCATTACGTAGCCAACTTCTTCAATCTAATCAAGTAGAAGTCATTGCTGAAATAAAACGTGCTTCTCCGTCAAGAGGAGTCATACGAGAAGAGGTCGATATTGAATCTCTCGCTAAAACATACGAACGAAGCGGCGCTTGCGCAATTTCTGTTTTAACAGATGATACGTACTTTCACGGAAATGTTAATGATCTACGACGTGTCGCAAGAGTAACGACTATACCACTCCTTGCGAAAGACTTTATCTTTTCACCGAAACAAGTCGACCGCGCGCGATATTTTGGCGCACATATCGTATTAGTCATTGCTCGATTCGTCACGATAGAAGAAGCAAAAGCTGTCATTCAACGAGCGAAAGAATTACACATGGACATTTTCATTGAAGTGCATACAAAAAAAGAGATTGAAAAAATGCACATCTTTGCAAGTGATGCGATATTCGGCGTAAACAATCGAGATTTATCGGATTTCACGGTGAGCTTTGAACCGACGAATAGATTACATGACATATTACCACGTCCTTATATTAGCGAAAGTGGCTTTTTCACCGAAACAGATGTCCGACAATTATACAAAATGCCGGATGCGTTATTGATTGGTACAGCGCTAATGCTTCATGAAGACCCTGAACAATTGTTGCAGACGTTTCAGTTACCGAAGGAGGTCCATTAAATGAAAGTGAAAATGTGTGGCATTCAGACGAAGGAAGAGATTGCTCTTATGAATCGATATACACCTGATTTCATCGGTTTTATCTGTGTACAAGAAAGCCCTCGGTACGTAACGAAACATGCACTGCGAGAATTACTACCACTCGTACGTCCTGAAATAAAAGTTGTCGGTATTTTTCAAAAATCTTCCGATTATGAAAATAAATATTACGACATACCCTTTGATTATGTTCAAGTGTATGACGTCGATGTGAAACCTTCGATTCCGTTCATTCCTGCAGTAAGTGATGTAACAGAAGCTCACTATTTGGCAGAATACGTATTGCTTGACCGCAGTCACGGACAAGGAAAAGTGACGATTTATGAAAATGTAACGACGACGCAAAAACTCGGAATCGCTGGAGGAGTGAATGCAAACAATGTGTCACGCATGATCGAGCGCTACGCACCAGATATGATTGACCTTTCAAGTAGTATTGAAAGAAACGGAAAAAAAGACCCGACGCTCGTACGTCGCTTTTTAGAAATTGCACGTCCGATGACATTCGGTGGTGCATACGTGCCAGAAACATTTATCCCCGCATTGCAAGAGTTAGAACGCGGGTTTCAAGAGATTCAACGAGATGAACAGTTCCGTCAATTGTTTTTACATGAA
>JASLGI010000044.1 GCA_030149685.1 Bacillaceae bacterium
TGCATCTTCAATTGCCTTTTTCTCTTCTGATAAATCTTCGCTATTCCCACCTTCGAAAAGTGCCACCTTTTCATTATCGTGAGCCTACACCAGACGAGCGACTTTCATCGCATCTGGCGTGCCATCAGTTATATTACGTTATCCCCAATAACAATAACATTTTCACTAATAGTATATTTCAAATAACTTTGATTTACAAGGTTATCGATTTTATAGCTCTATAGCACTATTTTAATTAACTTTTAATGCCTATTCCCTTTTAAAAATCATTTTTTATTAAATAAATTACTTTTAATTAGATAGTTAATATATCAAAATAAGTATTTCTTTGCATAGGAATAAAAAGTTTTGCTTTCATAATAATAACCATCTTCTTATTTCTAAAAGAGAACGTGATAAAATGAAAGGAAGGAGGTGTTTTTATGAAATACCGTTTACTCTTCGTCACCATTCTCTTTTCGCTCTGGATGCCCTCTTACGTTCAAGCATCTGCTGACGAAGACGATCTCATTTTATGGGCAAACGATGTCCGCTCCATCCAACAGCTTCATCTTTTTCAAGAGCAAGCGACCGTAGAACCATTAAATGAAGCGACAGCGCGTGTGATCTGGAAATCATCGGACGCTAGAGAGGAGCTCCGAGAACAATTGCACCAGTCCCCATTCGTCGCTGTCCTGGAACCCGATATCGAGCGAACGATTGACGCGCTCAATGACACGTATTATGACAAACAATGGGCGCTGCAAGAAATGAAATTAGAAGACGCTTGGTCAATGCCTCACGATAAACAGCCGGCAACGATCGCGGTCATCGACTCCGGCGTCGACCTCGCACATGAAGACTTGCAACGAGCCTTTGTCAACCGAGGCTATAATCTCGTAGAGCCCGATCAACCCGTTCAAGATGCGCACGGACATGGAACGAACGTCGCTGGATTGATCGCTGCCGAGGCGAATAATGAACGTGGCATCGTTGGAGCGGCTTACCCATACCCCGTCCGCGTCTTGCCACTTCAAATTATGAATCATTTACCCTCGACGAAAGTATCTTCGATCGTTCGAGCAATCGACATCGCGATTGATCAACAAGTCGACGTCATTAATTTAAGTTTAGGAGGAAAAGTACCTTCCGCGAATGAAGAACGAGCGATTTCTAAAGCGAGGAAAGCAGGAATCATCGTTGTCGCCTCGGCTGGCAACGATGCGCTCAAAGGGAATCCTCTCAACTATCCCGCAGCCTATGAAGGTGTCATTGCCGTCGGAGCGACGACTCCCGAACGAACACGTGCACCATTTTCCAATCATCACCCTTACGTCACCGTCAGTGCACCGGGAACTGGGTTGTGGACGACACACCCGAACGATACGTATCGCATCGTTCAAGGTACATCGTTCTCGACACCGCTCGTCAGTGCGACAATTGCGATGATGAAATCGGTTCGTCCGTCTCTTACGGAATACGAAGTCGTTCGATTGCTTCAACGATCGAGTATCGATTTAGGTACACCGGGCCGAGATCATGCATTCGGCTTCGGCTTGCTCGACGCTCATCTCGCCGTGCAACATGCAGCCAATGATCCATTCGACCATCGACTGGCAATCGCATCACCGAGCTTGCATTTACAACAATCGAATGAAGCGAATGAGCAATGGACCGATCACACAGGGACGACTCACTATTTAATGAGAAACGGACAAACGAAACGAATCGCTACCGGTTCGGGTACGACATGGCACGCCTCTTCCTCTGCTGTTTCGACAATCCCTCTGTTAAAAGAAACATTACTTGTCGCAGAAAAAGCAGGAAAAGCCATTCTTACTGCAACGACAGCGACAACGTCAAAACAATATGTCGTTCACGTGACGAACTCACCGAGTGGAGCGACTACCTTTGCTCATACGACACTGGAACAACCCGTCTATTGGTCGAGCTCGTCACCCGATATCGCTTCGATTGATGAAAACGGGCTCATTACCGCGTATCGACCCGGTACGACAACGATCTCGGTTTCGAATGGAAGCGAACGAGTCGAAGAGTCACTTACCGTTTACGGCACAGCTGATCCCTATTTAGAAACGGTCGATTGGACGACGCTACCGACGAAACGGCGCGATGAATCGTTCATCATTACGTGGAATGCGCCCATTGCTTATGAACAAGGAGTCGCACCTTTTATACGTGTCGCATCTGATGAAACCTTATTTAATGAAGCGCGTGTACAATTTGAATGGGTGTCACCGTACGAATTACGCGTTCACCCTGAAACGGTGTGGCCTAGCGAACGACTGTACGTTCAGATTGAACCGTTCCACGCCATGAATGGTCAATTGTTAGAACACGAACCGTCGTTTCAATTTTCTGTACAACGTCCATAAAAAAAAGACGACCGAATCGCGCCAACGATTCGGTCGTCCTATACGTTCACAAAGTTGCCTTATGCAACTGAGAAGTGTTTGCCTAATGCTTCTCGTTCTCCTCGCTTTATCCCGCTAAGGACTATGACGAGTATACACTGTGCGAGCAACTTTCATTGCACACAGCGTGAAATCAATGTAAACCTATTTTCCCCTACATCATGTAGTATACCTTAAAATTATAACAAATCCTTCAGGCAAAAGTCCATTTTCACACACTTTCTTTTGAAGTACTTCTGACTCGAAAATTCCCAATAATTCCTTAAACTTTGTAAGAAAAGCAAGAGCGGTTTATATCTTTAGACTGTTCTTTTTTTAAAAAATTTTATATCTAACGAACCCTGATTAAAAACATATTAAAAGTACTTTACGCCTATCAAAATAGCCGTGTATCGCTTATTATATAGAGAGACAGCACAAATATCTTCTACAATGTCTCATACAATATAAAGGAGGGCCTTTCTATATGAGGAAATTATTTTTCTCTTTCATACTCATTTTTTCTATTCTATCTCTTCCGATGACTGGTATAGCGAATGAAGCTCCTACCAAAGTGAACGTCACCGATGAACAACTACTCGACATGGCAGAACGTTATAATTGGTACGACCGCCAACTCCAGTCAACCGACGAAGCTTTATCCACGCAAGAATTAGCCGAACACCTATTCAAAAATATGAAACAAAAAAACGAAACGTTTACGATCGAAATGCCTCGTGCCATCGATCAACCTAATGAAACACCTAAAGAAGTTCAAAATAAAATCAACGAAGCCGTCTACCGCGCGATCAAACTCGCTAGTCAAAAAGACGAAGAACTTTCATACGATGTTAAAAAATACGGTTTCAGTTACAAGTATTGGTCGAATCGTGTGGAATTCACATTTACTTTTGAATACGGACAAACGCTCGAACAAGACCAATTCGTAAAAAAGCGTGTTAAAGAAATTGCTGCTTCCCTCATCAAGCCGTCAATGAACGATCACGAGAAAGTGAAAGCGGTTCATGACTACGTCATTTTGAACACGGCTTACGACCAAAGCTTGAACCAAGACATTAACAACCCGTATCACTTGTTGACACAAGGGACATCGCTGTGTGGCGGATATTCACGGACGACAGCACTTCTCTTAAAAGAAGCAGGCATTCCGGTGCGAGTCATTAGCGGTACGTCTCGCGGCGTCGGACACGCATGGAACCTCGTACAAGTCGACGGACATTGGTTCCACCTCGACGTGACATGGGACGACCCGATTCCAGATGAACCAGGACGCATTTATTACGACTACTTCCTTTTACCAGATAAGCCGTTGAAAAAGACACACTTCTGGACAGAGGGCGGCCTGAACAAAAAAGACTTACCGTATCCGAAAGCGACGACGGTTTATGAACAGTTGTTAGAAGAAAAAGGAATGCGCTCATTCGCACGTGACCTTGGAATTCATTCAGTCATGGCGGATACAGAAGAAGAAATGATCGAACTGTTCAAAGAAACGATTCGAAAATACGACCCTGAACTTTCCATTCTCGTTGATAAAAACATGACAAAAGACGAAGCACGCGCAATCGTAAATGCGGTCAACCAAGATCATCATGGGGATGTCCGCCTCTCTTTCATTTTTCCAAATGATGATTCAAACTACACGGACTCACGGTATCCTGATAAAAAACGATTCACATTATTCATCAAGCACAATTACGTCCCAACGGTTACGTCATTAAAACCATTCACACCGTGGCCAACCGAAGTGCATATGAACGAACCGCTTCAATTAAGCGCACAAGCAACATGGGACAACGGAATGTCGTACGATGTGACAAACGATGTCGACTTACGCATCCTCGCAAAAAATAATAACGTCACACGTTCCGGTTCTACGCTATACTTCCAAGGTGGCGGACCGATTGACATTATCATGAGCTACAAAGGGCAGCAGTATAAACATTCCCTTCTCGTTCGCGGAAACGATGTCATCGAAGAACCCGAACGACCGATTGAACCGGAAGGACCAGGCACGGAACCAGTGGATCCAACTCCACCAACGGAAACACCAGAACAGCCAGATGAATCTGATGATCTCGAAATTCCTGAACCAGCACCTGCGCTTCAAAAGAAACTGAAAACGTACGAGGCGTTTTCAGATGAAACGGAAATAGCAGACCCAACGAAAGTTTGGACGATTGCCTTCAATGCGAACGTTCAACAGACCGAGCAATCGAAAGTAGAAGTATTCAACCATAAAGGGGAAGCGATAGATGCTTCCGTTTCCTTGTCAACGGAACAAGCGAGCCGTCAGCTCACGATTGCTCCGAACGAGCCTTATGAAGTCGGCGAGCGGATCTACGTCCTACTCAGCAATTGGTCGGATGACAAAGGAAATCCACTCGCTCAACCGATTTACTTCGATTTCTTCGTTGCTAAATCATC
>JASLGI010000078.1 GCA_030149685.1 Bacillaceae bacterium
AAAGGGGGTAATACTACTAATAACATTTATGACTTTATGTGTATCGAGTACGACCGTTAACATAACGAGTACGACGAGAAGAACACTTCCGACAAACGATGGTAAGCCGAATTGTTGTTCTAAATTGGACCCTGCTCCTGCGATCATGACCGTTCCGACGACGAAAAGGGTCAAAATAATGACTCCGTCAACGACCGGTCCGAAAAGGCGTCCACTGATTTTATATACGACGTCACGGTGAGAATTTGCATTCACCCGACTTCCGAGCTTCGTTAGCATCATACCGAGATAGGCAAACAACACAGTAGCAATAATACCGCCGACTGTTCCCCACATCCCGAAACTAGTAAAATACTGTAATACTTCTTGTCCGGAAGCAAATCCCGCACCGACGATCACGCCGATAAACGCACTTCCGATTTTCAATGTTCTGTACATATCGTAACCTCCGAGTTTTCACTAAATGAAACACGCTAGAAAGAGAGCGTTTTCACAAGTACATTCATATCATACCGCATTCTCCAACTTCTGTCATTTTTACGTAGGGAAATGATAGGAAAGAGGGATGCCTCTTTCCTATGATAACCCTTGCCCTTGAGCGAATTGACGATACATTTCATGATGATTGTACAATTCTTGATGTGTCCCGGTACCCGTTACTTGTCCATCTTCAATGAAAATTAATTGATCCGCATGTGTCACAGTTGATAAGCGGTGAGCAATCATCATCGTCGTACGTCCTTCCATTAAGCGCTGTAATGCTTCTTGTACATGCGCTTCAGACGCGCTATCTAAACTTGATGTCGCTTCATCGAGTAATAAAATATCCGGGTCATGAAGTAAAGCACGTGCAATAGCGAGTCGTTGGCGCTGTCCGCCAGATAACTTCATGCCGCGCTCGCCGATCGTCGTTTGAAGTTGCGCAGGCAATTCCTCAATAAACTCCCACGCATTTGCGGCTTCCGCTGCTCGTTGTACCTCTTCTAATGTCGGCTTCTCTCGTAACCCGTACGTCATATTATCGAGAATTGTCCCACTCATGAGCGGGCTTTCTTGAGAAACGTAGCCAATTTTTCCACGCCACTCTTTCATATTGACGTGTGCAATATCGACTCCCCCGAACGTAATCTTCCCTGAATTCGGTTCATAGAAACGTTCAATGAGTGAAAATAACGTTGTTTTTCCCGCACCACTCGGCCCGACAAATGCCGTTACAGTATTCATCGGTGCTTTGAAACTGACACCTTTTAAAATCGGTTCTTCTGGATTGTAGCCAAAATGAACGTCTTCGAATGCGAGTGTGCCAGCATGTGCAGGGCGTGCTCCTACATCTGGCTCTTTCGGCATCTCCAAAATCGCGACAATTCGTTCTGTCGCACCGATTGCTTTTTGAAATACAGTAAAGAAACGAGCCATTTGCATAAATGGCATCATCATTTGAAACAACAAGAAAATGATTGCAACGAGTGTCCCGGCAGAAAGTTCACCTTTAGCAACTTGCGCACCACCATAACTGAAAATAAACACCATCATTCCCATCATGACGAGCGTCATTAACGGTGATAAAAACGCTTGAATGCGCGCTTCTTTTAACCCGTATTGAAACAAGGACTGAATCGCAATATTTCCTTGTTTTCTTTCCGCATGTTCTGCTCGATACGATTTGACTAAACGAATCTCACTCAATGTTCGACCGAGATGCCCCGATAAACGCGCAAGTTCATTTTGCGTCGCTTTTGCAACACGGTGCATCATTCGACCAAGTGGCAAGATAATGAGCATCGTTAAAGGAACGATGAGCAACATAATAAGTGTCATCTTCCAATCGAGATAAAACAAAATCCCGACCGCTCCAACAATCGATACCATACCTGTAATGAATGAGACGAGATGATCGGTGACAAGGTTCTTTAAAACACTCGTATCTTGTGTAATCCGACTCATCGTTTCTCCTGTTTCCGTTTCATCGTAAAAAGTTACTGGTAAATGTAATACGTGCGTCCACATCTTTTCTCGTAAATCACTGACGAGCTTTTCCCCTGTGTACGCGAGAAAATAGTAAGAAACCCCACCAGCAATCGCTTGTACGACAAATATTGCGACGAGAATAAGTACGACGTTCATACTAAATGACTCTAATGTAAAAGAGTCAATCACATCTCGTGTAAATAAAGGAATCGCCAAACTCGCAGCTGTCTGTACGAGCGACAATACGAGAGCGACAACGACCATCCAAACAGGCCATTTTAATGTCCGCAAAAAACGAAAAAACTCTTTCGCCTTCATCGGCTGCTTTTCTTCTTCCATCTCAACACACCCTTTCTATCTCTCTAGTTTACACGAAAAAGAAAGAAAAAAACTTGGAAAAAGCAAACCTTTTTCCAAGTTGTCCATTATTCGAGCTCGGTCTGTTTCGTTTCTGTCCCGAGGAAGATGACCGCAAATACACCGATTAAAATCGATCCACAAAAGACGCCGAAAATGAGCGGGTAATCAAACCCTGCAGTTAACATCCAACCGACAAGAAGCGGGCCGAAAATACCACCAACTCGCCCGACAGATGCGGCCATCCCTGACCCTGTTGCGCGAATTTGCGTCGGGTATTGCTCTGGAGAATATGCATAAAGTGCTCCCCATGCACCTAAGTTAAAGAATGAAAGGAACGCTCCTGCAGTTAATAATCCAATCGCTGTCGTCGCACTTCCGAACGCTAAAGCACTGCCTGCTGTTCCAATTAAATAGGCACTTAATACAAACTTTCTTCCTGCTCGTTCAATGAGCCATGCCGCTGTAAAATATCCAGGCAATTGAGCGAGCGTCATTAGTAAGACGTAACCGAAACTTTGAATCATATCGAACCCTTTCCCCATCATGACACTCGGTAACCATAGAAACATGCCGTAATAAGAAAATACGACGCTAAACCAAACGATCCAAAGCATCGTCGTTCGACGCGCATAAGGCTTCGACCAAACGAGACGCATTTTTTCGAATACCCCTTGCTTCGGCGCACCTTCTTTTTCATACTTCGGTGAGTCTGGCAAATTACGACGTAAATAAATCGCATAAAAAGCAGGTAGTGCCGTCAAAAGAAGCGCGATTCGCCATCCGTAATCAGGAATAATAAAATACGCAATGAGCGCTGCAAGTAACCATCCTGCTGCCCAAAAGCTTTCTAATAAGACGACCATCTTCCCTCGTTCATGTGCTTCTACACTTTCGGCAACGAGAGTCGAAGCAACTGGTAATTCACCACCGAGACCTGCTCCAACGAAAAAGCGAAGAACTAAAAATGCCGCCAGTGTCGTCGTCAACGCGGACAATCCACTCGCTACTGAAAATAAAATAAGTGTAATCATAAATACATTTTTTCGACCGATCCGATCGGCAAGCACCCCGAAGACGAGAGCTCCGACAGCCATACCGATCGAATTCATACTTCCGATCCAGCCCATCTCGCTCGACGTTAAATTCCAGTCGACAGCAAGTGCTGCTATAACGAACGATAAAATTCCGACATCCATCGCATCAAACATCCAAGCCGTGCCGGAAATACCGAGCAATTTCCCTTTCGATAAAGGTTGTTGTTTCGTACTCAATGAACCCATCTCCTACTGTCTTTCTAATTGTCTTGACAGTTATCAATATACGCTCTTTTTTATGAAACGTCTAGCAAACGCAAACAAAAAA
>JASLGI010000105.1 GCA_030149685.1 Bacillaceae bacterium
TTGTCAGAGCTCGGTCAATTGCATTTTGAACCGATCGATTTCGATCGATTTCGTGCGCTACAACTTGCGTATGATGCAGGAAAGTTAGGTGGTACATTACCGACTGTTATGAATGCAGCAAACGAAGTGGCAGTGCAACTATTTATGGACGGACATATTGATTTCTTGACAATCGATGAAGTTGTAGAACGAGCAATGTTGCAACATAAACCGATTGCAACACCTGATTTAGAAACGATTTTAGCCGTTGATCAAATGACACGACAACAAGTGTTAGTAACAGTGAAAGGATCGTGAACAAATGCAAACGATTTTAGCCTTTATAGTCGTCTTCGGTTCACTCGTTTTCTTTCATGAGTTAGGTCACTTTATTTTTGCAAAACGTGCGGGTATTCTCGTTCGTGAATTCGCGATTGGATTCGGTCCGAAGATTTTCCATATGCATAAAGGAGAAACTTTATATACGATTCGTTTACTCCCACTCGGTGGGTATGTACGTATGGCGGGAGAAGATTTTGATACGGTCGAATTACAACCAGGACATCGTGTCGGAGTGATTACGAACAAAGATAATGAAGTTATAAAAATGTATTTAGCAGAGCAACCGTCTGATCCGAATATTTTTTACTTACAGGTAGAATCAGCAGATCTTTCTCAAGAACTCTACATTGAAGGTTTTGATGAAGATGAGCAAATGCACCGTTTATCGGTACGAAAAGATGCGATCATAGTTGAACAAGGAGAAGAATTGTTGATTGCACCGTTTGAGCGTCAGTTTGAATCGAAGTCACTCGGGCATCGAACGATGACGATTTTTGCAGGACCATTGTTTAACTTTATCTTAGCTTTCGTTCTTTTCATTGTAATCGCACTTATTGCTGGCGCGCCGACAAATGAACCGCTTATTGCCGAAGTTATTGAAGATTCAGCGGCAGAAGAAGCGGGGATGCAAGAAGGAGATTATATTGTATCTGTTGAAGGAGAGCCGACAAAAAAATGGACAGACTTTTTTGAAGTCGTCCGCGAAAATCCAGAAGTGCCATTAGCAGTCGTTGTCAATCGTGCAGGTGAGACGGTTGATTTAACGATTACGCCTAAGAAAATGGAAGAGGCAGGACAAAGTTTTGGGCAAGTAGGGGCTCGTGCCGAACTCGTCGTTGAAAAAGGGTTTGTAAAGTCGATTACTTACGGCGCCGAACAGACAGTTTATTGGTTTAAAAAGATTTTTGAAATCCTCGGTCAGCTCGTAACGGGTCAATTTACGATTGACGCATTGACAGGGCCTGTTGGTATTTATAAAGCAACAGAAGAAGTAGCCAAATACGGTTTCATTAATTTAATGAACTTCGCTGCTATTTTAAGTATTAACTTAGGAATTATGAACTTATTGCCACTACCTGCATTAGATGGTGGACGTTTATTCTTCTTCGGGATCGAAGCAGTACGTGGACGTCCTGTATCAAAAGAGAAAGAAGGAATGGTTCATTTTGTAGGAATTATGCTTCTTTTCGTCTTAATGATTGTTGTTACGTGGAATGATATTCAACGATTCTTTTTCTGAAATAAGGAAAAAAAGAGCGCCCGTTCAAACTTGAACGTGGCGCTCCTTTCAAAAATAGCGTATAATAGATAAAATCAAATGTTAAATAGTAAAAGGTGGTCATTTTCATTGAAACAATCACAAACATTTATTCCAACGATGCGTGAAAATCCAGCAGGTGCTGAAATTCGTTCACACCAGTTGTTATTGCGCGCAGGATTTATTCGCCAAAATACGAGTGGTGTCTATACATTTTTACCACTCGCTCGTAAAGTTCTTCGAAAAATTGAAACGATTATTCATGAAGAGATGGCAAATGCTAATGCGGTAGAAGTGTTAATGCCCGCTTTACAACAGGCAGAGTTATGGAAAGAAACGGGACGTTGGGATAACTATGGTCAAGAGTTATTCCGTTTGACAGATCGTCATAATCGAGAATTCGCTTTAGGACCTACACATGAAGAAGTCATTACATCTGTATTACGCGATGAAGTGAATTCATATAAGCAATTACCATTAACGATTTATCAAATTCAGACGAAGTTCCGTGACGAAGCACGTCCACGTTTCGGTTTATTACGCGGTCGAGAGTTTATTATGAAAGATGCGTATTCTTTCCACGTCGATGAAGAAGATCTCGATAAAAAATATCATGAGATGTATAAAGCGTATGAAAATATTTTCACACGTCTCGGATTAGATTACCGTGCAGTACTTGCTGATGGAGGTTCTATCGGAGGGACAGATACGCATGAATTTATGGCATTATCAGATATCGGAGAAGATACGATCGCTTTCAGTGATAGCTCGAACTATGCAGCGAATATCGAAATGGCTGAAGTGAATATGGACTATGAAAAGCCAGACGAAGAGATGAAAGAGGTAGAAAAAGTAGCAACACCTGATCAAAAAACAATTGAAGACGTTGTTGAGTTTTTAAATGTACCGATTGAGCGTACGATTAAATCTCTTGTTTTCAATGTTGATGATGAACTTGTCATGGTATTATGTCGTGGCGACCATGAAATTAATGACATTAAGTTAAAAAATGCATTAGAAGCAGAAGTAGTAGAGCTTGCAGATCATTACGCTGTTCAAGAATTATTATCATGTGATGTCGGCTCAGTCGGCCCTGTAAAATTACCAGTCGGTGTTCAAGTCATTGCAGATCATGCAATTGAAGCTGTTGTAAATGGTGTAGCAGGAGCGAACGAAGATGGTTTCCATTTAATGAATGTGAATCCAGAACGTGATTTTGCAGTTGATCGTTATGCAGATATTCGATTTATTCAAGAAGGAGATCCATCACCAGATGGCGAAGGTGAAATTCAATTCGCTAAAGGTATCGAACTTGGCCATATTTTTAAATTAGATACTGACTATAGTGAACCGATGGAAGCGACAGTATTAGATCAAAACGGTCGCGCAGTGCCTTATCATATGGGTTGTTACGGCATCGGAGTCTCCCGTGTGCTTGCAGCAGTTGCAGAGCAATACAATGATGAAGACGGCTTAAAATGGCCATCTCATTTAGCGCCATATGATGTTCACTTAATCGTTATTAATAAAAATAATGAAGAACAATTAGAATTAGCAGACGAAGTATATTCTATTTTACAATCTTATCGTTATGAAGTTCTTTATGATGACCGAAAAGAGCGTCCAGGTGTGAAATTTACAGATTCAGATTTAATCGGATTGCCTGTACGTATTACAGTTGGCAAAAAAGCTTCTGAAGGTATTGTAGAAGTGAAGTTCCGTCATAATGGTGAAACTGTAGAATGGCAAAAAGAAGAGGTTACTGAAAAGCTACAAGCGTTTTTCAGTGAACAAATGTAAGTAATTGAAGGAATAAAAGAAAGGGGCATTCCGGTATTTCCGGCGAATGTCCCTTCTTCATTTGTAAAGAGGTGACTGAGTTGGAACAAAGAGAACGTTTAATGATTTTATTGCAACAATTGCAATTAACCGATGATGCAGATATAGCTTATTTTGATGAAGCAACATTAGATAAAGTGCTCGTTCATGAAACGTCTCCGATGTGGGAGTTTCATATTACAGTGAAAGCACCTTTACCGAAGGCGCTTTATATAGAATTTATACAACGTATGCATGCATCGTTTGAGTCAATTGCTCAAACATCTGTTATTTTTACGAGTGCTGTTGATCGTGTCACAGAAAAAGAAATATTAGACTATTGGCCGATAGTTTTAGAACAGATTCAACCTGAAATTGCACCACCTGTCGTTCAAGGATTTCAACAATATCCGCCAACTGTTCAAGGAAATCAATTGAAGTTATCGGTACAAAGTGCGATGGAAAGTCAAATGGTTCAGCAGAAGTATGCACCACTTATTCAAGGGGCTTATCGTTATTGTGCATTTCCAACCGTTCATGTCGATGTGCAAGAAGTAGAAACGACCGTTGATAATCAAGAAGCTGAACGTTTAGCTTTATTTGAGCAAAATCGTTTAGAAGAAGAAGCTTATGCGAAACAAATTGCAGAAAATCGGATGAAGGCGATAAAAGAACGTGAAGAAAACGGTGGTACGGAGGGACCGTTCCAATTAGGAATTGCTGTACCGAAAGATGCCCCGACTGTTTCTTTAGATTTGATCGATCAAGAAGAATCAAGTCTCGTCATTCAAGGGTATGTATTTGATGTAGAGATTCGTGAATTGCGTAGTAAACGTTCGATTATGACGATGAAGATTACAGATTATACAAACTCTATTATCGTGAAAAAATTCTCTAATAGTCGTGAAGATGAAGAGATGATGAAACGAGCGAAAGCGGGAATGTGGGTACGTGCGCGAGGACCGATTCAAACAGATACGTATTTAAATGAACTCGTTATGATGGCACGAGATATTCAGGAGGTACGGCCACCAGAAGGAGCAGTGCGCGAAGATACAGCAGCTGAGGGGCGCAAGCGAGTAGAGTTGAATATTCATACGAAGATGACACAAATGGATAGTGTTTCTTCAGCGAGTGATATTATTTCTCGTGCAGCGAAATGGGGACATTCTGCAGTAGCAATTACGGATGATTCCAACGTTCAAGCATTTCCTGAAGCATTTAATGCAGGAAAGTCTAATGATATTAAAGTGATTTTCGGTATGGAAGCAAACGTTGTAGATGATGGAGTGCCGATTGTTTATGAACCCACTTCACGTGATTTAGCGACAGATACGTATGTCGTCTTTGACGTAGAAACGACAGGGCTTTCTTCTGCGTACGATACGATTATTGAACTCGCAGCGGTGAAAGTCAAAGATGGAGAAGTAATTGATACGTTTGAAAGCTTCGCTAACCCGAACCACCCGTTATCTGAATTGACAACAAAATTAACAGGTATTACAGACGATATGGTTGAAGATGCGCCACAAGTCGATGAAATGATTCAAAAGTATGTCGATTTCATCGGAGATTCTGTCATGGTTGCGCATAATGCTTCTTTTGATATGGGATTCTTTTATGAAGCTTGTCGTCGAGCAGGTGTTGATGTGCCAGCTTACCCTGTCATCGATACATTAGAGTTGTCTCGTATGCTTTATCCAGAACTTCGTAGTCATCGACTCAATACATTAGCTAAACGATTCGGTATTGAGCTTACTCAACATCACCGAGCGATTTATGATACGGAAGCGACGGCGGACTTGTTTTTGAAGTTTCTCGATGATTTATTGGAAAAAGGAATTACAACACTCGATGTGATTAATGATCATATCGATAATGAAGATGCTTATAAACGTTCTCGACCGTTTAAATGTACATTACTCGTACAAAATGATGTCGGTTTAAAAAACTTGTTTAAACTCGTTTCTTATTCACATATCGATTATTTTTATCGTGTTCCTCGTATACCACGTTCAGTGTTAGTAGAGCATCGTGAAGGGTTATTGATCGGTAGTGGGAATGAAAATGGCGAAGTATTTACAGCGTTTATGCAAAAGTCGGAAGAAGAAGCAGCAGAAGTGGCGAAGTTTTATGATTATTTAGAAGTACATCCAAAATCTGCCTATGCACCACTTATTGAGCAAGACTTAATTCATGATGAGTGGGATTTAGAAGATATTATGCGAAAGATGGTACGTGTAGCGAATAAGCTAGAAAAGCCCCTTTGTGCGACAGGAAATGCTCGTTATATTGATCCGACAGATAAAGGATACCGTGAAGTACTCATTCGTTCCCAAGGGGGAGCAAATCCATTAAACCGTGTAGCATTACCAGACGTTCATTTTTTAACGACAGATGAAATGTTAGAAGAGTTTGCTTTTTTAGGTGAGGAATTAGCAGAAGAAATAGTAATAGATAATACGCAAAAAATTTCAGAAGCTATTGAACATGTGAAAGTAATCAAAGATGATTTATATACACCGCATATTGAAGGCGCTGAAGAAGAAGTAAAAGAACTTACTTATAGTAAAGCACATGAAGTTTATGGAGAAGAATTGCCTGAGATTGTAACAAAGCGTATAGAAAAAGAATTAAATTCTATTATCGATAATGGATTCGCCGTCATTTATTTAATTTCTCATAAGCTTGTAAAACAATCATTAGAAGATGGTTATCTCGTCGGTTCTCGTGGTTCTGTCGGTTCATCGCTCGTTGCTACGATGATGGATATTACAGAAGTGAACCCATTACCGCCACATTATGTTTGTCCGAGTTGTCACGAAAGTAAGTTTTTCACAGATGGTTCTGTCGCATCTGGTTATGACTTACCGAGAAAGAAATGTGATACATGTGACGTTCCTTTGATGAAAGATGGACAAGATATTCCATTCGAAACGTTCCTCGGATTTAAAGGAGATAAAGTACCTGATATTGACTTGAACTTTAGTGGAGATTATCAGCCGCGTGCGCACGAATATACGCGTGAGCTTTTCGGAGAAGATTATGTATTTCGTGCAGGAACGATCGGAACGGTAGCGGAAAAAACAGCTTATGGTTACGTTTTAGGGTTCATGGAAAATCAACAACGGGTATTACGACGAGCAGAGATCGACCGGCTCGTTCAAGGAAGTTCTGGTGTGAAAAGAAGTACAGGACAACACCCCGGTGGTATTATCGTTGTACCGAATACGATGGACATTTACGATTTCACACCGATTCAATACCCAGCGAACGATTTAGAAGCTTCATGGAAAACGACGCATTTTGATTTCCATTCGATCGAAGATAACTTATTAAAACTTGATATTCTCGGTCATGATGATCCGACGATGATTCGAATGCTTCAAAACTTATCAGGGATTGACCCGTTAACGATTCCGACGGACGATCCAGGAGTGATGTCATTATTTACATCACCAAATGCACTCGGCGTCGACGAGGAACAAATCGCTTGTAAAACAGGAACGCTCGGTGTGCCAGAGTTTGGTACACGTTTCGTACGTCAAATGTTAGAAGAAACGAAGCCATCAACATTTTCTGAACTCGTACAAATTTCAGGTCTTTCTCACGGGACAGATGTTTGGCTTGGAAATGCTCAAGAATTAATTAAAAATAAAACATGTGTCTTATCGGAAGTGATCGGTTGTCGTGACGATATTATGGTAGAGCTCATTTATAAAGGGTTAGAGCCAGCGACTGCGTTCCAAATTATGGAGTTCGTTCGTAAAGGACGAGGGTTAAAGCCAGAATGGGAAGAAGAAATGCGTAAACATGATGTACCGGAATGGTATATTGATTCATGTAAGAAAATTAAATATATGTTCCCGAAAGCTCACGCAGCGGCTTACGTATTAATGGCTCTCCGAATTGCTTATTTCAAAGTTCATTATCCGATCATGTATTATGCAGCTTATTTTACGGTACGTGCGAGTGATTATGATTTAGAGACGATGATTCAAGGAAGTGCAGCAATTCGTAGTAAAATTAAAGAAATCGATAGTAAAGGTCGTGAAGCTTCACCGAAAGAGAAAAACTTAGTCGTCGTTTTAGAAATTGCACTTGAAATGACTGAACGAGGTTTCCGCTTCGAAAAACCAGATTTATATAAATCTGAAGCAAGTGAGTTTATTATCGAAGAGGATGCACTCATTCCGCCATTTGATGCAATTCCATCTCTCGGTACAAACGTAGCGAAACAAATTGTCGAAGCACGCAAAGATGGGAAGTTTTTATCGAAAGAAGACTTACAACAACGAGGACGTGTCTCGAAGACAGTGATTGAATATATGGATAATTTAGGATGTTTAGAAGGTATGCCTGAATCAAACCAGTTAAGTATTTTCGATTTGAATACTTAGTGACAAAGAGAGTCATATTTGCACCGCGCTAGTCGGTATGATATGATAGATACAACTTTTGTGATAGGAATGCGCCGAAAGAGTGGGTCTTGCCCACTCTTTTCTGTTGTTCTATACACGATTTACTCATTTTCAAGGAGGTTTTTGCATGACAAAGGTGACGGATAAAATCCAACAGTTGACAGAGCCAATTGTTGCAGAATTACAGCTAGAGCTCGTAGACATAGAGTTTGAAAAAGAAGGCCAAGATTGGTTTTTACGGGTGTATGTAGATACGCCAGAAGGAAATATCGATATTGATCAGTGCGCACTCGTAAGTGAGAAATTAAGTGATGCATTAGACGAGAGTGATCCAATTGAACAAAACTATTTTCTTGAAGTTTCATCACCGGGAGCAGAACGTCCATTAAAAACAGAGCAAGACTTAGAAAATGCAGTCGGTTCTTATGTTTTTATTAAAACGTATGCACCTATCGATGGGATGAAAGAGTTTGAAGGTTATTTAATTCAAAATGAAGAAGAGCAAGTAACAGTAACAATTAAAATTAAAACGAGAAAATTAGATGTTGTAATCGATAAAGATAAAATTGCATTAGCACGACTCGCCATCGATTTTTAATATCTATAGAATAAGTAGGAGTGATACACATGAGTAGCGATCTACTCGATGCATTAAATGCGTTAGAACAACAAAAAGGAATTTCACGAGACGTACTTGTCGAAGCGATTGAGGCAGCGTTAATTACAGCTTATAAACGAAACTTCAACCAAGCACAAAACGTACGCATCAATTTAGATTTAGAAAAAGGAATTATTGAAGTTTTCTCACGTAAAGAAGTTGTTGAGGAAGTTGAAGATGACCGATTAGAATTAGATTTAGAAGAAGCGCGTGACATTAATCCAGTATATGAATTAGGAGATATTGTTGAGCAAGAAGTAACACCGCGAGATTTCGGTCGAATTGCAGCACAAACAGCGAAGCAAGTAGTGACTCAACGTGTTCGTGAAGCAGAGCGAGGCATTATTTATGAAGAGTATGTTGATCGTGAAGAAGACATTGTTAATGGTGTCGTTGAACGTTTCGATGCACGTAATTTATATGTCGGTCTCGGTCGAGTGGAAGCAGTTTTACCACAGAGTGAGCAAATTCCTACAGAAACATATGATCCACACGATCGAATTAAAGTATATATCACAAAAGTAGAACGTACATCACGTGGTCCCCAAGTGTTCGTTTCACGTACACACCCTGGACTTTTGCGTCGATTATTTGAAATGGAAGTTCCAGAGATTTACGATGGGATTGTTGAGATTAAAACGATTGCTCGTGAAGCAGGAGACCGTTCAAAAGTTTCTGTTTATACAGCAGATGAACAAGTCGATCCTGTCGGTTCATGTGTTGGTTCACGTGGAGCACGTGTACAAGCAATTTCTGATGAATTAAGCGGTGAGAAAATTGACATTGTTGAATGGTCAGAAGACCCAGCAATATTTGTAGCGAATGCGTTAAGCCCTTCAGAAGTGTTACACGTAGCAGTCGACGAAGAAGAACGCTCAACAACAGTTGTCGTTCCTGATTATCAATTATCACTCGCTATCGGAAAACGCGGTCAAAACGCACGACTTGCAGCGAAATTAACAGGATGGAAAATCGATATTAAAAGCGAAACAGATGCTCGAGAGTTAGGGATTTATCCGCCAGTTGCTTTACCGGAAGCAGAAACACAAACATTAGAAGAAGCTTTCGGTGAAGTGTCTGATGAGCTAGAAGGTTTTTTTGATGTCGAAGAAGAAAATGCAGAAGAATCATTTGAAGAATTAGAAGAAGTTTTAGAAAAAGAAGAATAAAAGAAAGGAATGAGCGACATGACAAGTAAACGAAAAGTTCCATTACGTAAATGTGCTGCAACAGGCGAGCAACTTCCGAAAAAAGAAATGATCCGTATCGTTCGCACGAAAGACGGAGAGGTATTCGTCGATCTGACAGGAAAAGCATCAGGTCGTGGAACATATATTAAAAAAACGGAAGAAGCCGTAGAAAAAGCTCGCCAAAATCATTCCATTGAACAGCAATTGAAAGCGAAAGTGCCAACAGAAATATATGACCAACTGATTTATACAGTTCGTCGAGAGGCGTTGAAAAATGAAAGCTAAACAAGCATTGAATATGCTCGGCTTAGCTATGCGTGCAGGACAAGTAGTTGCAGGAGAGAGCACGGTTATCCAATCTGTACAAAAGCGCCAAGCGGCATTTGTCATCTTATCTGAAGAGGCATCAGAACGAACGAAAAAGACAGTGACGAATAAATGTCACTCGTACGACATCCCTTATCGAATTTTTGGTGAAAAAGCAGTTCTAGGTCATGCGATTGGCAAAGGGCCACGAACAGTACTCGCAATACGAGATAAAAACTTTGCAACAAAAATCGATCAATTGTTGGATGAATAACTATGGAGGTGGTTACATGACAGAGAAATTACGAGTTCATGAACTAGCGAAACGAATGAAAAAGACGAGTAAAGAAGTTTTAGAAGCATTAGAAAAAATGAATGTGAATGTGAAAAACCATATGTCTACAATTGAAGAAGATGTAGCAAAAAAGGTAGAAGAACGATTCGGTATGAAACCAGGAAATACGAATAAACAACAGCCGAAAAATAATAATCAACGACAAAACAATAACAAAAGCCGTCGTCCACGTGGGCGTCGTGCACGAGGCATTAACCAAGGACGTCGCCGTGCGCCAAGCAAACGTCAAGAAATGCCACTCCCAGAAAAAATTACATTTGAAGATTCTTTAACAGTAGGAGAGCTTGCTGAAAAACTTCACCGTAAATCATCTGAAGTGATTAAGAAGTTATTCGGACTCGGCGTTATGGCAACAATTAACCAAGAGTTAGATAAAGATACAATCGAACTGATTTGTGCGGATTATGGTGTAGATGTAGAAGAAGAGGTAAGTGTTGATTTAACAGACCTCGAACTTTACTTCGAAGAACCAGAAGATGAAGAAGCATTAGCAGCTTATAAAGAGGCACAAATTGAACGTCCTGCAGTTGTTACAATTATGGGTCACGTAGACCACGGAAAAACAACATTACTCGACTCAATCCGAAATACAAAAGTAACTCAAGGTGAAGCAGGCGGTATTACTCAACATATCGGTGCTTATCAAATCGAAAGTGATAATGGTAAAAAGATTACTTTCCTCGATACACCAGGTCACGAAGCATTTACAACGATGCGTGCGCGTGGTGCAGGTGTCACAGATATTACGATTCTCGTCGTAGCAGCAGATGATGGAGTAATGCCACAAACAGTTGAAGCGATTAGTCACGCTAAAGCAGCTGGTGTACCAATTATCGTTGCAGTAAACAAAATTGACAAACCGACAGCAGCGCCTGAGCGTGTAATGCAAGAGTTAACAGAACACGGACTAATTGCAGAAGATTGGGGCGGAGATACGATTTTCGTACCAGTATCTGCTTTACAAGGAGAAGGAATTGATGATTTACTCGACATGCTTCTCTTAGTCGCGGAAGTAAGTGAATTAAAAGCAAACCCTACAATTCCAGCACGTGGAACAGTCATCGAAGCAGAGCTTGATCGTGGCCGTGGATCAGTCGCTACATTACTCGTTCAAGATGGAACTTTACGTGTCGGTGATCCACTCGTTGTCGGAGGTACTTACGGGCGAGTACGTGCGATGATTGATGATTTAGGTCGTCGTGTACAAGAAGCAGGACCATCAACACCTGTTGAAATTACAGGTCTGAATGATGTACCACAAGCAGGAGATCGTTTTGTCGTCTTTGAAGATGAGAAAACAGCTCGTCAAATTGGAGAAGCGCGTGCAGCGAGTGCTCAACAAGAGCAACGTGGAGAAGCACAACGTATTACACTGGACAATTTATTTGATCAAATGTCACAAGGTGATATGAAAGAATTAAACTTAATCGTAAAAGCAGACGTACAAGGTACGGTTGAAGCGATGGCAGCATCACTAATGAAAATTGATGTTGAAGGTGTTAAAATCAAGATTATCCACACAGGCGCAGGTGCAATTAATGAATCAGATATTACACTTGCAGCAGCATCTAATGCGATTGTTATTGGATTTAACGTACGCCCGGATGCAAATGCCGCTCGAGCAGCTGAAGAAGAAGGCGTAGATATTCGTTTACACCGCGTCATTTACCAAGCGATTGAAGAAATTGAAGCGGCGATGAAAGGTCTCTTAGATCCAGAATATGAAGAGAAAGTAGTCGGACTCGCAGAAGTACGTGAAACGTTCAAAGTATCAAAAATTGGTACAATCGCAGGATGTTACGTTACAGAAGGAAAAATTGTTCGCTCAGCAGGTGTGCGTATTATCCGCGATAACATCGTTATTTATGAGGGTGAGTTAAGTTCACTTAAACGATTCCAAGATGATGCACGTGAAGTTGCAAAAGGATATGAATGTGGACTTACAGTAGAAAAATATAATGATTTAAAAGTGGGCGACGTCATCGAAGCGTTCGTAATGGAAGAAATTAAGCGCGCATGATTGTCGCACTCGAATGTTCATTCGTTATTTTTGAAGGACAGTCGTTGAAAGCAAAACGTTCGATTGTACGTCCAATGATTGATAAGATTCGTGCACGTTACAATGTATCAATCGCTGAAATTGATCATCAAGATTTATGGCAACGAGCAACCTTTTTGCTCGTTGCTGCAAGTGCTAGTAGACAAGCAGCAGAGAAAGAAATTAAACGTGCATTACGTGTACTTGAATCTTCTCATGAATGGGAATTAATCGAATCAGAAATGTTTTATTATTAATTTGAAAGAGAAACGAGGTGACACATATGTCATTACGTGCAAATCGTGTCGCAGAACAGATGAAACAAGACTTAGGAAAAATTATTGATCAAAAGTTAAAAAATCCTAAAGTCGGTTTCGTGACAGTCACAGATGTAGAAGTGACAGAAGGATTGCAAGAAGCGAAAATCTTCGTATCCGTCCTCGGAACAGATGAAGAACGTGCTCGTACGATGCAAGGATTAGAAGAGTCAAAAGGTTTTTTACGGACAGAAATTGGTAAGCGAATTCGTATGTATAAAGTACCTGAATTACGCTTTGAATATGATCATTCCATTGAACAAGGGAATCGTATTGAACAGTTAATTCGTAAATTAAAAGAAGATGAACGCGAACGATAAAAAGGAGGCGACGACGACCCGTCAAGGCGTCCGTCGCCTTTTTCATCTGTTTAAATCGATAGGAGGAATATAAATGCACGGGATTATTCCGATTTGGAAAGAAAAAGGGATGACTTCTCATGATGTCGTATATAAAGTGAGAAAAATCATCGGAATAAAAAAAGTTGGACATACAGGTACACTCGATCCTGAAGTAGAAGGAGTTCTTCCTATTTGTATCGGTCAAGCGACAAAGCTCGCTTCATTTATTTTAGATAGTGATAAAGTATACGAAGCAGAAGTAACAATTGGTCAAGCAACTGAAACTGAAGATCGGACTGGAAAGATTATCGCCGAAGATACTTCGGTGAAGACGATTAAACATGAGCAGTTAGTCCAAGTATTCAACGAGATGACAGGAAAAATTGTTCAAACGCCACCAATGTATTCCGCAATTCGTGTGAATGGGCGTCGACTCTATGAGTATGCAAGGTTAGGAATAGAAGTAGAACGTCCTTCTCGTGAAATATGTATTCGTGAATTAACGAGATTAGACGGAGAAGACGATCTTGAAGGTATGTATCCATCTTTTGCATTTCGTGTTACTTGCAGTAAGGGAACATACGTCCGTACATTGGCAGTAGATATCGGAAAGAAATTAGGATATCCCGCTCATATGTCTTCACTTATTCGTGTAGAATCAGGCGGCTATGAGCAAGAAGATTGTGTAACATTAGAACAATTGCAAGAAGTAGTTGAACGTGATGCATTAAGTGACGTATTATTGCCACTAGAGACAGCATTATCAGACTATCCATTTGTTGAAGTGTCAGAAGAAGACGAATGGCTCTACCGTAATGGACAAGTGTTTGACGCGCATCCATTATTACAAACATACGATGAGATAGTCGTAGCATTTAATGGAAAAGCAATCGGCATTTATCAAAACCACCCGACGAAAGAAGGTCGTATGAAACCGTCGAAAATGTTTCCATTAAATAAGTAAGAGAGGGAGGATACAGTGGAAATTGTGAAATTGCATTACCCTGACCAATTAAAGACGACAGTGACGAATCATTATTCGTTAGCAATCGGATTTTTTGATGGTATCCATAAAGGGCACCGAGAAGTAATTCGTCAGGCAGTAAAAACAGCAGAGGCACGTTCACTCGTCCCAGCAGTGATGACGTTTGATCCGCATCCATCATATTTATTTAAAAAAGAAGGCGTTCTTTATTTAACGCCACTTGAAGAAAAAGTTCGTCAATTAGAACAACTCGGTGTTGAAGTATTGTTTATCGTTACGTTTGATTGGACATTAGCGTCTCTTACACCGAGCGAGTTTATCGATACATTTATACGAGGCCTTCACGTAGAACATGTCACAGCAGGTTTTGATTTTACGTTTGGACGAAAAGGTGAAGGTACGATGAAACAAATGAAAGAATTAGCAAATGGTGATTACACAACGACTACTGTCGATAAAGTAACAATAGGCGATGAAAAAGTATCATCGACACGTATTCGTCAATTGTTAACAGAGGGAGAAGTAGAAAAGGCAGAGCTACTGTTAGCCCGACCTTATCGTACGATTGGAACAGTTATTGACGGGGCGAAAAGAGGTCGGACAATTGGTTTTCCGACAGCAAACTTACAAGTGGAATCTAAATATGTTCAGCCGAAACAAGGAGTTTACGCTGTATATGTATGGATCGACAATCAACGATTTGAAGGTGTTTGTAATGTCGGAGTTGTACCTACATTTGAAACAGGACCCGAAGTATCGATTGAAGTACATATTTTGTCATTCGATCAAACAATCTATGGTGAAAAAATTGCAGTTGATTGGAAATATCGCTTGAGAGATGAAATGAAGTTTAAAGGTGTCGATGCTTTAGTAGAGCAAATTGCAGCAGATAAAGAAAAAGCGATTCGACTTTTTCAAACAGAAGAATAACATTTGCACTTTTTTAAAGGACATGATATATTAGGGAAGTGTTTGAAAGAACCTCTTCTTGGCTAGTCGACTCACCATCGCTTGCTCGGAGGTAGGGGATATTTTATATTACAGGAGGTGATAAGGATGGCAATGACAACAGAACGTAAAGCGGAGATTATTGAAACATACCGCGTACACGAAAATGATACAGGATCTGCAGAAGTACAGATCGCTATCCTTACGGAGCAAATCAACAACTTAAACGAACATTTACGTACACATAAGAAAGACCACCACTCACGTCGTGGACTTTATACGATGATTGGAACACGTCGTCGTCTCTTAAAATATTTACGTGAAAACGAAGTTCAACGTTACCGCGACATTATCGCGAAACTTGGCTTACGTCGTTAATAAGTACTTACAAAGCGGGCAATCGCCCGCTTTTTTTGATAGAAATATTTGAAGAATAGAAAAAAACATGAGTGAAAAAAAGAGAGTACGAAAGAAATTTCGCAAAACAGCTCATTTTTTGTTACACTTATTGATAGTGTTTCGTTAGGTATATAGAGAGGAGAACGATTATGAGTAAACAAGTATTTAAGCTTGATTGGGCAGGTCGTCCATTAGTCATTGAGACAGGACAATTAGCAAAACAAGCGAACGGTTCTGCACTTATCCGTTATGGAGAGACAGCAGTTCTTGCAACAGCAGTTGCATCAAAAGAACCACGTGGTTTAGACTTCTTCCCACTTACAGTGAATTATGAAGAACGTCAATATGCAGTAGGTAAAATTCCAGGAGGGTTTATTAAACGTGAAGGTCGTCCATCTGAACATGCGACACTAACTAGTCGTTTAATTGACCGTCCGATTCGTCCATTATTCCCAGAAGGGTTCCGTAATGACGTTCAAATTATGACGACTGTTTTATCTGTAGACCAAGAAGCATCACCTGAAATGGCGGCTATGATTGGAGCATCTATTGCATTATGCATTTCTGATATTCCTTTCGATGGTCCAATTGCAGGAGTCCAAATTGGCCGCGTAGATGGTGAATTTGTAGTAAACCCAACACCTGAGCAATTAGAAGCAGGAGATTTAGACTTAATCGTTGCGGGTACAAAAGATGCGATTAATATGGTAGAAGCAGGAGCGAATGAAGTATCTGAAGAAGTCGTTTTAGATGCTATTTTATTCGGTCATAAAGAAATTGTTCGATTAATCGAATTCCAAGAAGAAATTGCTGAAGAAGTCGGAAAAGAAAAAGTAACTTTCGACTTATTTGAAGTAGAGGAAGAGATTCGTGCCGAAGTATTAGAGATGGCAGAAGCACGTATGATCGAAGCAATTCAGACGGAAGAAAAGCTTGCACGTGAAGCAGCAATTGATGAAGTGAAAGAAGAAGTAATCGCTGCTTTTGAAGAGCGTGCAGAAGAAGACGAGCTCGTTATGAAACATGTGAAAACAGCATTAGACGATATCGTAAAAGATGAAGTGCGCCGTTTAATCACAGAAGAAAAAATTCGTCCAGACGGTCGAAAGCCAGATGAAATCCGTCCAATTGACACAGAAGTGAATATGCTTCCACGTACACACGGATCAGGACTTTTCACACGTGGTCAAACACAAGCGTTAAGCGTTTGTACATTAGGACCGCTCGGAGAAGCTCAAATGATCGATGGGCTCGGTTTAGAAGACGAAAAACGTTTCATGCACCATTACAACTTCCCGAACTATTCAGTAGGTGAAACAGGACCTGTTCGTGGACCAGGACGTCGTGAAATTGGTCACGGAGCACTTGGAGAACGTGCACTTTTAGCAGTCCTTCCAGATGAAGAAGCATTCCCATATGCGATTCGCTGTGTTGCTGAAGTATTAGAATCAAACGGTTCTTCTTCACAAGCATCAATCTGTGCTTCATCGATGGCAATGATGGATGCCGGAGTTCCTTTAAAAGCACCTGTAGCAGGTATCGCGATGGGACTTATTAAAGAGGGCGAACATTATTCAGTCCTTACAGATATCCAAGGAATGGAAGACTTCTTAGGTGATATGGACTTTAAAGTAGCAGGTACTGAAAAAGGAATCACTGCTCTTCAAATGGATATTAAAATTGACGGTTTATCAAGTGATATTTTAACAGAAGCACTTGAGCAAGCACGTCAAGGTCGTTTATTCATTTTAAATAAAATGGCAGAAGCAATTGATACACCACGCGAAGTATTATCAGCATACGCACCAAAAATTGAACGTATGCAAATCGATCCGGACAAAATCCGTGAAGTGATTGGGCCTGGCGGTAAAGTAATTAATAAAATTATTGATGAAACAGGTGTAAAAATCGATACAGAACAAGACGGTACGATTTACATTTCATCAGTAGACGCTGAAATGAATGCGAAAGCACAAGAAATTATTGCAAATATTGTGCGTGAAGCAAAAGTAGGCGAATATTACTTAGGAAAAGTAAAACGAATTGAAAAATTCGGTGCTTTCCTCGAAATCTTCCCAGGACAAGATGGTTTACTTCATATTTCAGAAATCCAAGAAAAACGTACAGAGAAAGTAGAAGACGTTTTAAAAATGGGCGATGAAATTTTAGTAAAAGTAATCGAAGTGGACAATCGCGGACGTGTAAACTTATCACGTAAAGTAGTATTAAAAGAAGAACGCGAGAAAAAAGAAGAAAAGTAAGTAGAAAGATGACGATGTAGTGTAAACTACACGTCATTTTTTTGTTTTGATTTCCAATATGCAGCAAATTAGATGATCCTTGCCGCGGCGCATGCTACACTAAATCCGGATTATGAAAAAAGGAGAAGGATTTATGAAAAAACAAGTACATGTTGTTGCAGCAGTCATTGCACGAAGTAATGGTGATTTACTCTGTGCTTTACGATCACCTGAAATGACACAACCGAATATGTGGGAGTTTCCAGGTGGGAAAATTGAAAAAGGAGAGTCAAAAAAAGAAGCACTCATCCGCGAAATACAAGAAGAGCTCAATTGTACAATTGATGTTTACGAGCAAGTAGAAGATACGACTTACGAATATGAAAAAGTCATTGTTCGATTAGAAACATTTCATGCGACAATTAAAGAAGGAATACCTATCAATGAAGAACATGCTGAATTTCGATGGATGCCGATTGAACACTTGCATGAGCTGACATGGGCGCCGGCAGATATACCTGCTGTTAAGCGACTCCAAAAAGAGAGTCGTGATAGGAATGAATAAACATCATGACAATTTTTTAGATTCGCTGAAGATCGGTTTTATGAATAAAGATCATATAGGAACTTCTTATTTTAAACCCGAACTCGTGACAAATAGAGTACAAAAAGGAGATACTGTTTTAGCACATTTTTTACACGAGTTAGAAACAGCGAAGTCTTTTCATTTATCGGTCGCTTTTATTACAGAGAGCGGTTTAGCAATGTTGAAAAGCATCCTTTACGATTTGAAAGAAAAGGGAGTACGAGGACGTTTACTAACATCTACCTACTTACAATTCAATGAACCGAATGTTTTTCGTGAATTATTGAAATTGGAAAATGTAGAGGTGCGATTAGCAGACATTGAAGGATTCCATCCGAAAGGGTATTTATTTGAGCAAGAAGGTTATCATACATTTTTAATAGGAAGCGCTAATTTAACGGCTCAAGCATTGAAAGTGAATCATGAGTGGAATATTAAAGTGACTTCTTATGAAAATGGTGAATTATTGTATGATGCGTACAATTACTTTGATGAAACGTGGGAGCAGGCAACACCATTAACAGACGCATGGCTAGCAGCATATGAACGAACGTATGCAAAGTTCTTACCACCTACTCCGAGGGCAGTGGTCAAAGAGCCATCGTATGATAGTATCCAGCCGAACGATATGCAAAAAGAGGCCTTGAAAGAGTTAGCACTTCTTCGAGAGCAAGGAAAGAAAAAAGGTCTCGTCATTTCTGCAACAGGAACAGGAAAGACCTACTTGAGTGCATTTGATGTCGCTCAGTTTCGTCCGAAGCGTTTATTATTTATCGCTCATCGAGAACGAATCCTTCGAGATGCACAAAAGAGTTTTGAACGAATATTAGGAGGACAGCCGTCTGATTACGGTTTTTATGTCGGGAATGAAGAAGAAATTGCGACGTATACTTTTGCTAGTATTCAAAAGTTTTCTTCACCTGATCATTACTTACAATATCCGAAAGATACTTTTGATTATATTTTGATCGATGAAGCTCATCGGGTAGGAGGAGAGACGTATCAGCGCTTGCTTCAGCACTTTGAACCTCGCTTTCTTCTCGGTATGACAGCGACCCCTGAACGAACAGATCATTACGATGTCTTTCGTCTATTTGATTACAATATCGCTTATGAAATTCGGTTACAAGATGCGTTAAAAGAGAAGATGTTAGCCCCTTTTCATTATTATGGTGTGACGGGGTATAGCGGTATGGAAAAAGGAAATAATTATGACCCTATTCTTACTCAAGTGACGATAGAAGAACGCGTGAACCATATTGTCGAAAAAATTGAGTATTACGGATATTCAGGAGATCGTGTTTGTGGGTTAATGTTCACTTCTCGCATTGACGAAGCTGAAGCGTTGTCTAAGTTGTTGAATGAAAGAGGGTATCGAACGATCGCATTGAGTGGGAAAAATAGCGAGCGCGAACGAGAAGAGGCGATTCTTGCTTTAGAAAATGGAACGCTCGATTATATTTTGACAGTTGATATTTTTAACGAAGGGATCGATATTCCAAAACTAAATCAAATCGTCATGTTACGTCCGACGGAATCGAGTATTGTTTTTATTCAGCAACTCGGACGAGGCTTACGTTTACATAAAGAAAAAGAGTTCGTGACCGTCATTGATTTCATCGGTAACTATCAAAATAATTATTTGATTCCAATCGCTTTATCAGGAGATCAATCGGGGAGTCGAGACAATTTACGTCGTTATATACAAGAGACTGCTTATATTCCAGGTTTGACAACGATTCATTTTGAACGGATTGCCAAAGAACGAGTCTTTCAATCGATCGATCGTGTCAGCTTGACGACATATTCTCAAATTAAAACAGCGTATAAACAGTTAAAGAAAAAGCTTGGGCGTACTCCGTATTTATACGATTTTTATCTGCATGAATCTCTTGATCCCGTTGTTATTGTTGATGAACATGATGGCAAATCTTCACACAATATGCGTAACTATTATCAAGTGTTAAAGCGTTTTGAAGAGCATGAAGTAGAGTTGTCCGACGCAGCGGATCGGATGTTATCATTACTGTCTCATGAATTACTGAATGGAAAAAGACCTCATGAGTTGTACCTTGTTTACTGGTTGTTACAAGGTCCGTTAACCGACGAACAATTTGCCGACGAATTACGAAAAAGAAATCTTCGTTCGGATGAGAAAACACGCCAATCTGTTTATCGTGTGCTTGATCTATCATTTTGGGGAAAAACAGACAAGGAAAAATACCGATATCCTATTATTCAGTTCACCGGTGAAGAAATAACGTTATCTGAAAAATTAAAGAAGGCGTTACATGAACCATATTTTGAAACTTTCGTGATGGATGTGATTCAAACTGGTTTAGAACGTTCTGCGCGTTACGACGTTGAACAGCCTTTTACGCTTTATGAGAAATATACGCGGAAAGATGCATCGCGTTTATTGAATTGGCCAACAGATGAGAAAGGGACCATTTTCGGGTATAAAATTGCTCATCAATCGTGTCCGATCTTCATTACATATGATAAAGATACATTGGATGAAGATAATCAGTACGCGGATGAGTTTTTGTCTCCTCAATGGCTCAAATGGTATACGAGAGCAGGACAAACGCTTGAAGGAAAAGACGTTCAAAATATTCATCAATTACAAAAAGAAGGTGGAAAGTTATCTGTTTTCATCAAAAAGAATGACGATGAAAAAGCGCACTTTTACTATTTAGGTACGGCTCAAGCTGTTAAGGAAACGATGAAAGAAGAACAACGAGTGAATAAAAAAGGAAAAGAAGAATCGCTCGTTTCAATGAATTTATTATTAGAACAACCAGTGAAAACATCTTTATATGACTATCTCGTCTACCGTTAGCTTGTAATCCTTTTGAATGTATATTATATTTATGCATATGTATAAATATTCAATTGTAGTGTAGTGTCAATAAATTCAGAATTCAGTCGCCAATTGTAAGAAACTATGCTATAATTCAATTTAATCAAAATTTAGCAGTGTAACGGACTAAAGTATTTATCGGTTCACCACTGTGTAAATTCAAAGGAGAGATACTTATGAGACAAATGAATGTTGCAGTAGTAGGTGCCACAGGAGCAGT
>JASLGI010000138.1 GCA_030149685.1 Bacillaceae bacterium
TGCGGTCCCGTCTCACATGGAAACTTTGCCGACACCCTTCTTCATGGTACAATGTGATTACAGTTTCATTGTACTCTTGCTCGAACACAAGGTCAAGGCGATGAAACAAATTTTTGAACATTTCTTCACTTTTTAAGCACATTTTTTTAGAGTTTGAATAGAAAGGGCTGGACGTTTCATGAAAAATGGAGTAAAGGACCATGAATCACACCTCGGTTACGAGATTTTACGCAACCAAGTATTACCATCAATTCTAGGAAAACACGAAGATGACATTTTATATTGGGCTGGAAAAGAAGTTGCTCGCCAATTTCCAATCTTTTCAATGGATGAACTTCCTATTTTTTTCGACCAAGCAGGTTGGGGAACATTAACTGTTCAAGAAGAAAAAGAGAATGTCATCATCTTTCGTGTTGACCGTTCAAATGATACAACGTTCCAAGCAAGCTCCTGCCAACTAGAAGCAGGCTTCATTGCAGAACAACATCAACAACTGACTAAGCAGTTAACAGAATGTTACGGAACGAAACATGTAGAAGATGAAATTGTTACATATGAAATGAAATGGGATGAACGAGACACGCTCGACTAATGCTCGTCATTCTTTTTTGTTTGGAAATAATGAACGACTGATTCTGCTACAGTTGTTGGCAAGCCGGCACGCTCGAGTTCCTCGCGTGTCGCTTTTTTTATCTCTTCTATAGAAGAAAAAGTAAGTTGTAGTTTCTTTTTTCTTGCCGGTCCAATACCTGGTATCTCATCAAGAACCGATGTAAAAGCGGATTGACTTCGACGTTGACGATGAAACGTAATCGCAAAGCGATGTACTTCATCTTGGATCCGACGTAATAAGTAGAAGCCATCACTCGTCTTTTTCATCGGTATGACTGTTGGTGGCTCTCCAAATAACAACTCATCAGTGTTATGTTGATCATCTTTCGCTAAACTCGCTACCGGGATAGTTAAGCCGAGTTCATCTTCTACAATCTCTCGAGCCGCCGCTAGTTGACCGACACCGCCATCGATCAAAATAAGATCTGGCGGAGTTTCTTTTTCTTTCAACATACGCGTATATCTTCTTCGAATGACTTCACGCATTGCTCCGTAATCATCATGAGCAGCTGCTTCTTTTATTTTGAATTTCCTGTAATCATTTCGTTTCGGTCGACCGTCTTCATAGACAACCATTGCTGAAACCGGTTCGACTCCATACGTGTGAGAGTTATCGAATGCTTCAATACGAAAAGGTGTAGCTATATTCAATGCTTCACCAATTTCTTCACAAGCACCAATCGTCCGTTCATACTCTCGTTCGACGAGTGTCATCTTTTCATTTAATGCAATTGCTGCATTTTGGTGAGCAAGTAAAAGAAGATCGTGCTTTCTTCCTCGTTGAGGAATATGTGTTTTCACATCGAGCGCTTCTTCTAATATGTCTTGTCGGACTTCTTTCGGTAAAAGTAACTCTTGTGGTAATAAGTGTCTTCCCGAACTATAAAATTGTGCGATAAATGTAAGTAGTTCTTCTTCAGGTTCAGTATGTGAAGGAAAGATAGATACATCGCGTTCGATCAATTTTCCTTGACGAATGAAAAACACTTGTACGCACATCCAACCATCTTTTACAGCATAACCGAATACATCACGATCAACGAAATCATTCAATGCCATCGTCTGTCTTTCCATTAATGCTTCGATACTTGCAATTTGATCGCGGTATTCTTGAGCGCGTTCAAAATCGAGCGATTCAGAAGCTGCATACATTTTCTCTGTCAATTGCTTTTTAACTTCTTTATAGCCGCCTTTTAAAAAGCGGGAAACTTCTTTCGTCATCTCTTCATATGTCGTTTCAGATACTTCGCGAATACAAGGAGCAAGGCATTGACCGATATGGTAATAGAGACACTCTTTTTTTGGTAAAGTACGACACTTTCGAAAAGGATACATTCGATCTAGTAAACGCTTCGTTTCATTCGCTGCTTGCGCATTCGGGTACGGACCAAAAAACTTTCCTTTATTTTTCTTTACATCACGAGTAACGAGTAAACGTGGGTGGCGCTCATTCGTCACTTGTATATAAGGATAAGATTTATCATCTTTCAACATAATATTGTATTTTGGATCGTACCGTTTAATTAAATGAAGTTCTAAAATGAGCGATTCTACTTCCGACTGTGTCACGATATATTCGAAGTCTACGATGTCTGCTACAAGCCTTGCCGTTTTCGTATCGTGAGAGCCAGTAAAATAACTCCGTACACGATTGTTGAGTTTTTTTGCTTTCCCGACATAAATAACTGTTCCGTTGAGATCTTTCATTAAATAACAACCAGGTAGCTCAGGTAGTAATTTTAACTTTTCTTCTATTAAACCATTCATCGCTTCACCTACTTTTCTTTTATCTCCACTTTATCGCATAGAAAGAGACGTTTTCAAGAAATTAAAAAAGCTAGGGCACATGTCCTTAGCTTTTCATGAATTATAAGTTTTTCTCGATTAATTCAACGAGTGCTTCTTTCGGGTTGAAGCCAACTGCTTTATCTACAGCTTCTCCGTCTTTGAACACGATAAGTGTTGGAATTGACATAACGCCG
>JASLGI010000165.1 GCA_030149685.1 Bacillaceae bacterium
GATTACTCTTGGTGGACGTAGCACCTTTCTACTTTCGTAGAGGTTGCTGAAGCTTCAACGGGCCACTCCCTCTGCTTCTCTTGATAAGTCTATTGAATTTTACAGACTATTATAACATTAACAAATAGAAAGTATACTCTCCTGCTCAAAAACTTTTCCTCGAATGTTTAATCTTTTCATAGTTGGGAAAAGTATAATTATCAGTTAGCGACTAGCTTGCGAAAGGAGATAACTATTATGCGCAGCTTAGGAATTGTTCGTAAAGTAGATCACTTAGGCCGTATCGTTATTCCGAAAGAATTACGTACAGCCCTCCACTTAACAAAAGGGGTGCCAATGGAAATTTTCGTAGAAGACGACAAAGTCATTTTACGAAAATATGAAGTCGATGAAGCGTGTGTTGTCACTGGAGAAATTACTCCGGACAACTTCCAATTATCAAACGGTATGTATATTAGTCCTAGAGGAGCAGAAATTTTAAAAAATGAAATTCAAGCTCATAAAAAAGAACAATAAAAAAGAGGCGCCGAGCAATCGGAACGCCTCCTTTTTTATTTTGTTTTTTCCATCACTTCATCTAAAAACGCAGAAATTTCTTCTTTCGTTTTACGATCTTTACTTACAAAACGAGCAACTTCTTCTCCTTTAGAAAAAGCGATAAAGCTTGGAATACCGAAAATGTTGTGCGATTGACATTGGTCAATGAAATCATCTCGATTCACTTCGTAAAAATTAATTGAATCATACGTTTCTACAAGCTCTGGTAAAAATGGCTCGATAACTGTACAATCCGGACACCAGCTTGCTGTGAATAAATACACTGCACGTGCATCATTTTTTGCTGCTTCAAACTGTTCAACTGTTTCAAATGCTTTCATAATAGCTCCCCCTTTAAACTTTTTTTAATCATAGCACATTTTCTACAAGATGAAAGCTTCTCTTGACAAATCATTAAAGTCTTGTTATGCTATGGAACAAATTTTCATATACTTTAAGACAGTGAAGAGAGAAAGAAGCAATAACAGAGAGTTTTCATTCGGTGAAAAGAAAACGAGTCTTCGATGGCCTCTTGGAGTCTAATGGACAGAACGATAGTATGTCCATTCGGAGCACACGCCGTTAATCGTGTGAATGAAGGTTTTCGAACGAAGAAAACGAATCAGGGTGGAACCGCGGAATGTTTTTCGTCCCTACATATCAATATGTAGATAAGGATGAAGAACTTTTTTTATTTTTACACAAAACACGAACGATTACTTTTAATTTTGTTTAATCGTTCAGTTTTAAGGTGTTTATTTTTATTTTTTATCTTTAGAATTGTTTCATTTCTTTGAAATCCGAATAATTCTATTGACTTTTTTATAGAACGTGATATTCTTTAATTAACGAGAATTATCGAGTAAAGATGTTGACGAAGACAATACTTTCCAAAAGATTTTCCACAGAGAGCTAATAACTGGTGAAAGTTAGCGTAAATCTTGTAAAGTTGGCACTTCAGAGTCGATCTACCGAAAATAGTAGGTAGTTCCGGACTGTGCACGTTACGCACACAAATGAAGGTTTTCGAGACACGAAAACAATTAAGGGTGGTACCGCGTAAATCTAGCTTTTCGCCCCTTACACTGCAAGATAGGAATGTCTACAGATTGGTGAGGGTGATGAAAAGCTTTTTTTATCTAATTAAATTCATCCCCTAATGCCAAAGGATTTTACACAAATTTAAAGGAGAGATTGGACTATGGCTTTCAAAGTTGTCATTAGTGACCCATTAAGTGAAGAAGGAATTTACCCACTTCGAGAAGAAAAAGAAATTGATATTGAGATTGTATTTGCAACAGAAATGACAGAAGAACAATTACTTGAAGAATTAAAAGACGCAAACGCATTACTCGTTCGTAGTCAAACGACAGTAACACGCGAAATGATTGAACAGTCGCCAGAACTTAAAATCATCGGACGTGCAGGTGTCGGTGTCGATAATATCGATTTAGACGCAGCGACAGAAAACGGAATTATCGTCGTAAATGCTCCTTCAGGTAATACAAACTCTGCAGCAGAGCACTCAATGGCAATGCTTTTATCACTTGCACGCAATATTCCACAAGCATTCCACGCATTAAAAAATAAAGTATGGGACCGCAAAACATATATCGGTGTTGAAGTGAAAAATAAAACACTCGGTGTCGTCGGACTCGGACGTATCGGTGCTGAAGTTGCTCACCGTGCAAAAGGTCAACGTATGAACGTCATCGCTTACGACCCATTCTTAACAGAAGAAAATGCAAAGAAAATGGGCATTCAAGCGGGAACTTTTGAAGAAGTGATCCAAGCGGCAGATTTCATTACAATTCATACGCCACTTCTCGACTCAACGCGTCATTTATTAAATGCTGAAGCGTTTGAACAAATGAAAGACGGCGTTCGTGTTGTTAACTGTGCGCGCGGTGGTATTATCGATGAAGATGCACTTTACGATGCGATTCAAAGCGGCAAAGTTGCAGGAGCTGCACTCGACGTATTTGAGGAAGAGCCATTCGTCGATCATAAATTATTAACACTTCCACAAGTTATTGCAACACCTCACTTAGGTGCAAGTACGGTAGAAGCACAAGAAAGTGTTGCCATCGATGTAAGTAATGATGTCATCCAGTTCGCAAAAGAAGGTACAGTTCAAAACCCAGTGAACTTACCATCATTCCCGAAAGAGTTACTTGCAAAAGTAGCACCTTACTTCGAATTAACAGAAAAACTCGGTGCTTTTTTATCAAACTTAGCAGACGGCGTATTAAAAGAAATCAATATCCAATATGCAGGTGCACTTGCTGAGGTAGACGTTCGCCCATTAACACGTAACACAGTAAAAGGTCTTTTAACGAAAAACTTAGGAAATCATGTGAACGATGTTAACGCGAAATTCCTCGCAGACCGTGTCGGTATTAAAATTAACGAACATAAGTCAGCATCTGAAGCAAAAGGTTTCTTAAACCTCGTAACAGTAGAAGTCGTTACAGACCAAGAACGCCGCAGCGTTGCAGGTACAATGTTAAACGGTCTCGGTTCACGTGTTGTAAAAGTGGATGACTATGCAGTCGACGTCGTTCCTGAAGGTCACTTACTCTTCATTCACCACCGTGATAAACCAGGTGCAATCGGTCGTGTAGGTACACAACTTGCAGCACGCGACATTAACATCGGTACGATGCAAGTAGGTCGTTCAGAAGAAGGCGGAGACGCAATTATGATGCTTTCTGTCGACGAACACGTTAAAGCAGAAGAAGTCGAACAACTGAAAAAAATGGCGAACATTCACGACGTCAAAGCAATCGACTTATAAGTCAAAAAAACCCTTCGCTCGCTTATGACGAGTCGAAGGGTTTTCTTTTATCTTATTTAATTTGGAGTGGACCTTGATCATACGAAGCATCATTTTCGTTCCACTCAAGCTCGATTTCAAATTCAAACTTTCCACCGCGTTGTTCTAATGATAATTCAAGTTCTACACGATCTGTCGGAGTAATCGTTACTTCTTGATCTCCTTGCTGGATCGTAATCGAACCATCTTCTTTTAACTTTTGAGCGATTTGCGCTAAATACGCAGCAGCATAATCTAAAGACATTTTTTCTTCATAATCAAGTAAAATTTTCTTTGGTGGTCGTTGTTTTTTTGGTCGTTTAGTCATGGAAATCACTCCTCTATATAGTATACATCGATTATACTATATAAGGAAAAAACTGTCTACTTCTTACGACTTACTGAATACATTGGAACAGATTATACTAGGAAGGTAGTGAGGTAATTGGAGCGAGTACCTAAACTAATTAAATTTCCTGTTGATTGAGTAGTACGAATCGAGGAATATAGGAAACACCATCAGATCCGAACTTTTTCAGGAACTGTTTACGAATTGATACGGAAAGGGCTAGAAAAGTAAGGTGGCTGTTCAAAAGTATATTCAAACACAAGGGAGTTAGGGCTTACACCCCCTAACCTAAAGGCATAAGGGTTTTACGCCCATCCCAATAAAAAGAAAAACGTCAACGCTTTCACCTTACGTGAGTAGGAAGGTCCGACATGTCCTTCTCACGACCGAGATGTTTACGCGAATATACATCTTAAAATTGAAGCATGAAGACTTCAAACTATAGGACTACAAAGATTGCCTAATCAATGATCGTTAGATGGAACGCTATACTTAGAAAATCAACTACAGCGTTCGTCCTAGTAATCGTTCAATATTTTTCATTTGTAGAATTTAAACATTTACAGTATCGTTAGAAGAGTGAAACATATAGAAAGGAAGACGAGATTCAAATGATTATTCAAACAGAAGAAGAATTAAAAGGTTTAAAAGAAGTCGGTCAAATCGTCGCTGAGATTCGCGAAGCGATGAAAGCAGCAGCAAAACCGGGCGTTACAACGAAAGAGTTAGACGACCTCGGTGCTCGTTTATTTGAAGAAAGAGGAGCAGTATCAGCGCCTATCGATCAATATGACTTCCCGGGTCATACATGTATTAGCGTCAACCATGAAGTTGCACACGGTATTCCAGGAACGAAAGTGATCAAAGAAGGAGATATCGTCAACATCGACGTCTCTGGTTCATACAACGGATTTTTCGCCGACACAGGCATTTCATTCGTTGTAGGTGAAGACCCTGAAAAACAAAAACTTTGCGACGTTGCAAAAGAAGCGTTCGATTTTGCGATGACGAAAGTAAAAGCGGGTTCAAAATTAAATCAAATTGGTAAAGCGGTCGAAACTGTTGCACGCCAAAACAAATTATCTGTTATTAAAAACTTAACAGGTCATGGAATTGGACGTAAATTGCACGAAGAACCAAATCACGTATTGAATTATTTTGAGCCGTGGGATACGACAATTATGAAAGAAGGTATGGTTCTCGCTGTAGAACCGTTCATTGGGCAAGGAGCAGAGCATATTATCGAAGCAGGAGACGGCTGGACATTCATCACACCTGATCGCTCACCTGTCGCTCAAATTGAACATACGATCGTCGTAACGAAAGACCAACCGATTATTTTAACAGAACTCGAAGAGAAATAATCAATACGTAGTAACTTCTTCGTTGGAGAAGGAGTTACTACGTGTTTCGTTGTTACATAATATATAAGTCATAGCTAATGACTCAACAATGACTGTCATTTTTTCCATCATTTTTCCTTCTACTTCATTTTTCCAACGACTTACGGTAAACTATGACTACCATACATAGTAAGGAGATTGAAAATGAACAAAAGCGAAATTGAACGAGAAATGCAAGAAGTAAAATACGACTACATGAACTTGCAACACGACATGGAAAAGCTCGAAGTAACGGGTCATGCAAAACAAGTTGAAGAAGCTGAAGCACGCCTCGGTCGTATGGAAAAACGTTTAAGCGAATTACGTCAATTATTAAAAAATGCTTAATTAAAAAAGCTTGAGTGGACAAGAATAAATCTTGTACGCTCAAGCTCTTTTTTATTAACGACGTTTACGACGTGGACCTTTTCGTGCGCGACGTTTTTTTTGCTCCTCTTTTCTTGCTTCACGAAGCTCTCCATTTTTCCACTCTTTATGCACTAATGGATGTGGCTTTACTAATTTTTGCACGTCTTTTTTCTGGCGATACGTCACAAAGCTCAACACTTCACCATCTGCCCCATTTCGACCTGTACGGCCTGAACGGTGAATAAACTGTTCTTTTGTCGGTGGTAAATCGAAATGAATGACATGTGTTACCCCTTCAATATCGAGGCCACGTGCTGCAACATCTGTTGCGAGTAAAATGGATAACTTTCCTTGTCGAAACTCTCGCAACGTACGCTCACGTTCTTCTTTTTTCAAATCACTATGAAGAAGGCCAATTTTCGTATTCGTCTGTTCCAGTTTCCACTCTTGATACGTCATTTGACCGAGTGCATTCATAAATGCGATCCCTCGCATGCCTTCTACAGCAGCAAGCCCCCGTAAAGTTGGCATTTTATCACGATCTTCTACAGCGATATACGAATAAACGACGTCGCCTTTTTTCGGCAAATCTTCCGCCTTTACTTCTAATTTAGCCGGTTCGTGAATGAAGCGCTCAAATTGTTCCTCAATATTTTCAGGTAATGTAGCAGAAACCGCAACGAATTGCGCATGTTTTGACATACGTGAAGTTAAATCTTGTAAGAAACGCTTTTTCTCAAACGTTAAAAACTGATCCGCCTCATCGATAATTAAATGTTCGATAAGGTGCATTTTTAACTTTTTATTTTTTACATGTTCTTGAATACGTCCCGGTGTCCCTACGACGATATTCGGCTTTTTCTTTAACTGTTCCTCTTGACGCTTCGGATTCGCTCCACCGATCAATTGTGTCACTGTTACTGGTGTTCCTTCAACCCATTCACGAATGACTTCGACAATTTGCATCGATAATTCTTGTGACGGCGTCACGATGACTGCAAATGTTTCTTTTTTCTCTTCGCGTAATGCTTTATCAATTAACGGTAAAGCGAACGCTAACGTTTTCCCGCTTCCTGTTGGGGAAATCGCTAAAATATCGCGCTCTTCTTTCATTAGTGGAAACATTTGCTCTTGAATGGGAAGCAGTTGTTCAAACGCCCATTTTTGTTGTAATAATTCATGCATATTATTCATATTGTACGAAAAATGCTTTTCACATTTTTCGTGTTTCCTCCTTTCAATGATGGATAAGAAAACCATTCAGCTGCTTACTAGAAGCGAGAGACTGAATGGTTACACTCTTCTTATGTCCAACGATTGTTTCGGTATTTGCGCACGTAGTTTACTTGACGTGCCATTAAATAAATCTTTCGTTTCAAGTGGCGATCGCGTGGATAAAAGAGTGGGTTTTCAAACTTTTTCTCACGTAATAATCGCTTCACTTCTTGCTTAATTTCTTCATTATCAACGAAATGTTTCAATACGTATTTCGGTACGACAGTAAATAAATGTTCTTCATTTAAATACGTTAATTCTTTTGGGCGATCATAAATGACATCATCGACGATATATTTCGCCATATTGTGCCCACAACTTGTCGTATAGTAACTCGAGCGTCCTTGACGAATATTGACTTCAAATGCTTTTACTTTACCATCGCGTGGATCATATTTTAAATCGAAGTTGGCAAACCCGACATAACCAACTGCTTCTAAAAAGTTTTTAAGCTTCGTCATTAACGCTTCATCGTAGCGTGTAATGAGCGCTGTATAGTTTCCAATAGCAGTAGGCGTATGTTCTTGTAAAACGACTTGTGCAAGTGTTACGAGCTCGCTATCGCCATGTTGGTTTACATAGACGACAGAGTCCCACATATACGTGTCGTCTCCAGGGATAAAATCTTGAATAATTAAATCGTCGTCATAGCCGCTTTCGCGAATTGTCGTAATGACTTTATTTGCTTCCTCGTAGTCATTTACTTTATACACTTTTTGCATCCCTTCAAATGGATTTTTATAATATAACACACCATTTGACGGTTTAATAATAACGGGGAACATCATTTCTTTATCGAAAGCTTCATCCGTTGCACATGAGTGGAAATGCGTCGTCGGTACATCGATTCCATGTTCTTCACAAAGCTCATAGAAGTTTTTCTTCACGAGCAATTGATTCATCAATGGTTCATCGATATAACTAAATACATAATTTTTACTTAATACTTCTTTATTTTCAATAATGAGGCGAACGAATAAATCATTCGTTCCGATCAGTAATAATTGCTTCCCGTCTTGTCGATATTTTTTAGCAACTTCTTCTAATGCGGCGATAAATCCTTCTGTTTCACCAAGATTCGGATAAATTTCAATCGCTTTTGGAATGGAACTTAAACGAGTAAATGATAACATACCTCGTCCGACGAGAATCGGACGAATCTTATAATGCGCATGAAAAGAAATGGCCATATTGTAGGCGTTCATGTCAGTTCCGACAATAATCGGAATAAATGGATAATCTTTTGGCATCATTCAACTTCCTTTACTTATAGTCAACTGACGTCCAGTAAATCCACGGATCTTCTAACGGTGGATATGAACGAACAGTGATCGGTTCTTTTTTCGTTGGGTGAGGGAATGTAATTTCGGTCGACCATAAGGCGATTTGTTGGCCGTGACGATTGACTTTCGCTCCGTACTTTTGATCGCCGTATAATGGATGACCAATCGCAGCAAATTGTACACGGATTTGATGCGAGCGTCCTGTCTCAAGCGCGACACGAACGAGCGTTAAATTGTTTTTACGTCCTAACACTTCATAACGAAGTCTCGCTTCTTTCCCTCGTTTATCGTTCGGTTTTACTACGTGCACTTCATTACGCTTACGATCTTTCCATAACTTATGTTCTAGACGACCTTTATCTTGGTCCATCGTCCCACGAACGATCGCATAATAGTGCCGCTTAATTGCTTGACGGCGTAAACTATCAGATAAACGACTAGCTGCTTTCGATGTTTTAGCAAAAATAATCGCGCCACCTACCGGACGATCTAATCGGTGAACGAGCGCTAAATAAACGTTCCCCGGTTTATTATATCGTTCTTTAATATCTAATTTTAAAACATTTAATAAATCTGTATCTTCACTACTATCTTCTTGTACCGGCATATTACGTGGTTTCTCTACAACGAGTACGTGATTATCTTCGTATAAAATCTCTATTTCTATCAATGAAATACTCCTTCAATGTTCTTATTTACATAACGCAAAAGTGACGGAAAAGTTCTTCGAGGTGATGAGTAAATGCCCCCTTCTACTACTCGTATCATAACGAATTTTTGCAAAAGTTGAAAGGTCTATCCTCAAACAGCGAAAACTCCTTCTGCTTTTTTGCAGAAGGAGCTTCTGTTATTCTTCAACTTGGCGAGCGACTCGTTCTTCCATCGCGCGAACGATAATATCTGTATATGCTTTTGCTCCTGTAATATTTAAATGTGTCTTATCAGGCTCAAACCATTCAGGATGATCGGCACTGAGTGCATGCCAATCGATAATTTCAACATTATCGTATAATGCCGCAACTTCTTTTAAATTAGCATTTACGTGATCTTGCCAACTATCGCGAATCCTCGTCGTAATGACATAAATATTCCGTTCATCCCCGAGTGTATTTAATGCTGTCTTTAATGTATTCGTATTAAAGTTTCCGTTCGACCCTAGTCCTAAAACGACATGCTGACCAAGTTGACCGGAGTTCGCTAACTCTTGAATGATTGGCGGAGCAGCCGCCATTTGTCGGCCAATTTTCACATTAGCAGATAATGCTGGGAATTGTTCGCGTAAATGATCAACAGCAGCTAACATCACAGAATCTCCAATAATTGTTACTTGTTCTTGATGGAGTTGTTCGACTGCTAATTGTTTTCTTTGCTCTAACGATTCTTTCTCTTTTCTTAAACGCTCGGCTTCTTCTGCTAAGCGTCGCGCTTCTTCCTCTGCTGCTTTCTTCTCTTCCTCATCCGCTAATACTTGGATCGATTCGACTTTTTCTTCTTGTGTGACTTCAAATGCAGGTGCTGAAATAAAGCCGATTAATGCAATTGAAAACAGTGTTAAAAATGTCACGACTTTCATTGCGTGTTGAGCGATCATGTCTGAAAAGCCCCACGTTTTATTCCGTACACGTTCCCACCATTTTTCAATGACACCATTTTTCACTGGTTCCTCTATGTAACGCCATGAAAGCTCTGCAATGACTGCGATTAAAATGAGCTGAACGACAACTGTCCAATCCCAAGTACCGTCATTATAATAACTTGAACCGACTAAAATAACGATCGGATAATGCCATAAGTACATCGCATAAGAGCGTAAACCTGCCCAACGAAGCGGTTTAAAACTCATGAGCTTCGCTAACATACTTGCTGGATGTGCTAAAACAGCGAGTAAAATGGCGACTAAAATAGAAAATAGAAACATACCGCCCGTATACATGAATTCACTAAATTGATCGGTGTAAAATACGATCGCTCCGATAATGATAAAGACGACGACACCGACAGTATCTAAAAATATTTTTTGCGAGGCTCCTACTTTTTCCGACAATTTATTGCTCGGCCAAACGACAGCAAGTGCAGCACCGATCAATAATGAAAATGCTCGCGTATCTGTACCGTAATAAACACGACTTGGATCTGCTCCTGGCTCGTATAAATATCCCATCCAAATCGTTGAAATTGCTGCAAACACAAGCATCGTCCAAAATAGAGCGACCCCGCGTTTTTTAAATAATAACATGAGTCCGATAATAATCATCGGCCATAAAATATAAAACTGCTCCTCAATCGCCAACGACCAAAAGTGACCGACGAGTGATGGCGTTTCATAACTTGCAAAATACGAATGGTCTTTAATAATAAACCACCAGTTACTAAAGTAAAAAATAACAGATAAAAAATCTTCTCTTAACGGTGCAAGTAATGCGCGATCAAATAAAGTAATCCAAACGAAAACGACGAGTAACATCGCATACATCGCTGGAAATAATCTTCGCACCCTTCGCCACCAAAAGCGTTTTAACTGTATTTTTCCTTTCGTTTCCCAATCTGTCAGTAAAATATTCGTAATTAAATACCCAGATAAAACGAAAAAGACGGTTACTCCTAACAGCCCCCCAGCCGCCCATGAAAAATTCATATGATAAAAAATCACTGCGAGCACTGCTAATCCTCGAAACCCGTCTAGCCCGGGCATATAACGACGTTTATCTGTCGCTTTTTTCCCTTTCACGCTATCACCATTTCTTTATTTTCGTTTACAAAACTGCCTTTTTTTACAGGCTATTATTCGTTAGACGTCGTAACTTTTTAATTAGTTTGTTTAATTTTTTATTCTTTTTTAAAAAACTAGGTTTTATCACCTAATTTGCGGGTAGTTATGTATTAGTTCAATAAAATATAGGAGGTTTTTAATATGTCAACAAAAGACGAAATTAAAGGCACAGCAAATGAAGTAAAAGGAAACGTAAAAGAAAAAGCAGGTGAAGTAACAGGTAATAAAGAAACAGAATTAAAAGGAAAAGCGGACCAAGCAAAAGGGAAAACAGAAAAAGCATTCGGCGATGTGAAAGATAAAGTAGAACATGCTGCACACGACGCAAAAGAAAAAACAGAACATTTCGCAGACGATGTGAAACATAAAGCTGAAGATGTAGCTGAAAAAACGAAAGAAGCCGCTCAAGATGCAAAAGAGAAAGTAAAAGGCTTCTTCAGTAAAGAGAAAAAAGAAAATTAATCATTTGAAAAAAGTTTAAGTCTTACTTAAACTTTTTTCTTTTTCTACTTTTATGAATTATGAGGCCTTTTCTCTTTAGCGATCTTTCGGTCAGGGAAAACGTTTTTCAAAACTACTGAAAAACATTATTTTTCTACTTTAGACAATAATGCGACAGATTCGATATGCATCGTATGCCCAAACATATCCACAGGCTGTACTTTTTCTAACACATACCCTCCATCAACAAGCATACGAACATCGCGAGCTAATGTCGCAGGGTTACAAGACACGTAGACGACTTTTTTCGGTTCATGGGTAATAATTGTTTCAAGCAGTGTCGCATCGCACCCTTTACGTGGTGGATCGACGACGAAAACGTCTGCCTCGACTCCTTCCTCATACCAACGAGGAACGACTTCTTCTGCTTTCCCTACTTCAAATGTTGCATTGTCCATTTCATTTAAGCGAGCATTGATACGAGCATCTTCAATCGCTTGTTTTACAATTTCTACGCCGTATACGTGACGTGCACGTTGGGCTAAAAAGAGCGAAATTGTTCCTATTCCACAATAAGCATCGATGACTACTTCTTCTCCTGTTAAATCTGCAGCTTTCAATGCTTCTTCGTACAACACTTCCATTTGTCCTGCGTTAATTTGATAAAATGAACGGTCAGAAATTTGGAACTTTACATCTCCGATTGTGTCGTAAATGTAAGGCTTTCCGTACAATGTACGCGACTCATTTCCGAAAATCACATTCGTTTTTTGATGGTTAATATTTTGAACGATTGATGTCACGTTCGGTTCTGTTGCTAAAATCGTCTCAATTAAACGATCTTTTGCAGGTAATTTTTCTCCATTCGTAATCAATACGACCATGACTTCCCCTGTATTCATTCCTTTACGTACAATTACATGACGCAGTACGCCGCGGTGCTTTCTTTCATCGTATAAAGGAATGTGTAATGTTGGTAACTGTTCCGTAATTGCTTGAAGTAAACGATCAGCTTCATCTGTTTGAATCAGACACGTTTCTGTCGGAACAATATCATGTGTTCGAGGCTTAAAAAATCCCCATGCCGGTCGTCCATTAACATACTGTAATGGTACTTGCGACTTATTTCGATAACGCCATGGCTCTTTCATCCCTAGAACGGGAAGTACGTCAATATCTGAAAAACGGCCGATCCGTTGAAAAGCATTTTGAACAATTTCTCGCTTTTCTTTTAACTGTCCTTCATATGTTAAATGTTGTAATTGACACCCTCCGCACTCATCGTACACAGCACAAGGTGCTTCTTGTCTTTCTGATGAAGCGACTTGAATTTCTTCTAGTGTTGCAAAACCATATCGCTTCAATGTTTTTGTTACCTTTACTTTCACACGTTCTCCGCGTAAAGCTCCTTGAACGAATAAAGGATAATCATCTATTTTCATTACGCCGGCACCGCTAGATGTTAAATCTTCTACAATACCTTCGTATACTTCATTTTTTTTAACCGTATTACTCAACGGGTGTTCCTCCTCTAAATGCGTACTTATCAATTGTTGACAAGTAGTACTAGTTTACCATAAAGTTCCCAATCAACCTATCTGTTTTTTCCATAATGAGGGTTTTTAATCCTCATCAGAGGAAAACATTTCTCTCGGGACGAAAAATTCAATATGTTGATGCAAATTACGGAAGGTTGTTGGTACTTTTCCTCCATATTCTCCATCTAAATTCAATAATACTTGATCATGTGATGTTACTTTTACTTCTCTCGCTTTCGTATGGAAAACGAGTGGATCGTCTAAATGTTCTCCGCGTACAGCGAGTGTAGCTAAACGAATAAAATCAGCAATATTACATTTTTTTAAAGCCATTAAAGTGAAATATCCATCATCAAGTTCAGCATCTGGTGAAATTTTTTCAAATCCTCCGACAGAATTCGTTAAAGCGAGTAAAAACAGCATCGCCTCTTCTTCATACACTTTTCCATCGTATTCGATACGTAAATGACTCGCATGAATAGAAGGCAACATTTCAATTCCTTTTAAATAATAGGCAAGTTGACCGAGCATCGTTTTTAGCTTAATCGGCACGTCATATGTAAGCTCTGTTAAATGACCGCCGCCTGCGATATTGATAAAATATTCATCTTCACCTTTTTGACCAACATCAATCGCCTTCGTATACCCATTTGCTATAATTTGTGCAGCTTCTAAAATATCACGTGAAATGTGTAACGCTCTTGAAAAATCATTCGTCGTTCCCGTCGGAATGAGCCCTACTTTCGGACGTTTGTCAAACGGTGCAATACCAGTAATTACTTCTTTCAACGTACCGTCTCCACCTGCTGCAACGATTACATCAAATCCTCGTTCAACCGCTTCTTTCGCTGCGCTAGTCGCATCGTTTTCACCTTTTGTTGCATGAGCGGATGCTTCATAGCCTGCGCCTTCTAAAATATCTAATACATCTGGCAAATTCTTTTTAATTAATTCTCGTCCAGATGTTGGATTGTAAATGACTCTCGCTCGTTTTTGCATAACGATTCCCCTCACTACTATTATTTCATTCATTAGTTGTTAGACGTTTCATCAAGCAACTAGTTCCTTACATTTTTTCAACGAAATGAATGACCGCTACTTCCCTTCGTTGAAACAATGTACATGAAAGAAAATGCCTCGTGATCCTTAGATACGAGGCATTTCTTTGAATGAAAACGACTTAACGTTTCTCGATTTCTTCTTTTAATAATTTATTCACAAGTGGTGGGTTCGCTTGTCCACGCGTTGCTTTCATAATTTGTCCTACTAAGAAACCGAGAGCACGACCTTTTCCTTCTTTAAAGTCAATGATTGACTGTTCGTTCGCGTCTAACACTTCTGTTACGTATGGAAGAAGTGTTTCTGGATCTGAAATTTGTACCCAACCTTTTTCTTTTACGATCTCTTTCGGATCGCCACCGTGTTGAGTTAATTCATTGAAGACACGTTTTGCAATTTTTGAAGAGATCGTTCCATCTTCAATAATTTCAATGAGTCCTGCAAGGTTATCTGGTGTAAGTGGCGTGTCATGGAGCTCTACTTGTTCTTTGTTTAAGTAAGCAGACACATCTCCCATTAACCAGTTCGATGCAAGCTTCGGATCTGCTCCTTTAGCTACTGTTTCTTCAAAGAAGTCCGACATTTCTTTCGTTAATGTTAACACCATCGCATCATACGGTGGTAATCCCCACTCGTTGATGTAACGCTCACGACGAGCGTCTGGTAACTCTGGAATTTCTGATTTTACGCGTTCGATCCATGCTTCATCGATATGAATTTCAGCTAAGTCTGGATCATTGATGAAACGGTAATCATCTGAACTTCCTTTTTCACGCATAAGGATTGTTTCGCCTGTAGTTTCATCAAAACGACGTGTTTCTGACTTCACTTCTCCTCCAGCAAGAACAACAGCTTTTTGACGTTTCACTTCACTTTCAATTCCGCGACGTACGAAGTTGAATGAGTTTAAGTTTTTCAATTCTGTTTTCATATTGAATGTCTCTTGACCGTATGGACGGATAGAAATATTCGCATCACAACGAAGTGATCCTTCTTCCATACGTACGTCAGATACACCAGTATATTGAATGATCGCTTTTAATTTTTCTAAAAACGCATACGCTTCATCCGCTGAACGAATATCTGCTTCTGTTACGATTTCAATTAACGGTGTTCCTTGGCGGTTTAAGTCAACGAGTGAATAATCGTCAAAGTGTGTAAGTTTTCCTGCATCTTCTTCTAAATGAATATGGTGAAGACGAATGCGATGCGGTTTACCATCTACTTCAATATCTACATGTCCACCGATTCCGATTGGGCGCTCATCTTGTGTAATTTGATAAGCTTTCGGGTTATCTGGATAGAAATAATGTTTACGGTCGAAATGTTGTTCACGCGCGACTTCACAGTTTAAAGCGAGTGCTGCTTTCATTCCGTACTCGATCGCTTGCTTATTTAATACTGGTAACACACCTGGATAAGCTAAATCTGTAATATGAATGTTGTTGTTCGGATCGTCCCCAAACGCTGCTGGCGCGGGTGAGAAGATTTTCGTATCTGTTTTTAATTCTACGTGAATCTCTAAACCGACAATTGTTTCAAAGTTCATTCTTCTGCTCCCCCTTCTACTGCTGGACGTTTCGTATGGAAGTCTGTCGCTTGCTCGTAAGCATGAGCAACACGATACATCGTCTCTTCCCCGAATGGACGCCCGATAATTTGAAGACCGACTGGCATTTCTTCTACAAATCCACAAGGAAGACTCATTGCTGGAAGGCCTGCTAAGTTAGCAGGTGCTGTTAAAATGTCATTCATGTATAACTGCTCTGCATCTTCTACGTTATGACCGAATGCATGAGCGACTGTCGCTGATGTAGGTCCAACGATAACGTCATACTCTTCAAGTACTGCATCAATTTCTGCCGTCATTTTCGCACGCACTTTTTGTGCATGTACAAAAACAGATTCATGATAGTCCGCACTCAAAGCAGACGTTCCGAAAATAATACGTTTTTTCACTTCATGACCGAGGAACTGCTGACGAGATAAACGATATAGTTCATTTAAATCTTTTGCTCCTTCTGCGCGATGGCCGAAATGAATACCGTCGTAGCGCGCAAGGTTCGATGAAGCTTCTGCTGATGAAATAATGTAGTACACTTCAGATGCATATTCTACCGTCGGAAGAGAAACTTCTTCGACGACTGCACCGAGTGCTTCTAATTGTTTCACTGCTTCTTCTACCGCAGCTTTCACTTCAGGTTTTACACGCTCTCCGAAAAACTCTTTCGGTAATGCAACTTTTAATCCTTTAATATCTCCAGTTAACGCGTCGACATATGAAGGAACTGCTACTTCTGCTGATGAAGTATCATATGCGTCCATACCTGCGATCACTTCTAATACTCGCGCATTATCTTCTACCGTTTGTGTAAGTGGGCCTACTTGATCGAGTGATGATGCAAATGCGACAACACCTAAACGTGATACACGGCCGTATGTCGGTTTCATTCCGACAATTCCGCAATATGCTGCTGGTTGACGGATTGAGCCGCCTGTATCTGTACCGAGTGAAAATGGTACTTCTCCTGCGGCTACCGCTGCGGCTGAGCCTCCCGAAGATCCTCCTGGAACGCGTGAAACATCCCATGGGTTTTTCGTCTGTTGATAAGCAGAGTTTTCTGTCGTTGCGCCCATAGCAAACTCATCTAAGTTTAATTTACCAACGACGATTGCTCCTGCTTCTTCTAACTTACGTACAACTGTTGAGTCATACACAGGAATAAACCCTTCTAACATTTTGCTCGCTGCTGTCGTTTCGATTCCTTTAGTAATAATATTATCTTTAATACCAACAGGTAAACCGAAAAGTGGTCCACGCTCTTCTGCTGGAAGTGCATCGAGTTCTTTTGCACGAGCGATTGCTTCTTCTTTCGTCACAGTAAGAAACGCTTCAATCGTTGAATCAACAGACTCAATGCGATCGAATGCTTCTTGGACAACTTGTTCAACAGTTACTTCATCTGCGCGTAGTGCTGTGAGTAATTCTGTTGCTGTTTTCGTAAGTAACGTCATCTTGACTAGTTCCTCCTTTTATAATTAAAACGTGTTCGGTACTTTGATCATACCGTCTTCATGCTCTGGTGCATTACGCAACATCTCATCACGTGAAAGAATATCTGTCGGCGTATCTTCACGCATAACATTCACACGTGGACGACCTGGATGCGTCAATGGTGCTACACCTTCTACATCTACTTCTTGTAAACGTTCTGCAAACTTTGCAAGAACTGATAATTCTTTCGCATACGTATCTACTTCGTCTTCACCTACTGCTACGTGAGCGAAATCTGCAAAATAATATACTTCATCTTTCGTAAACGTCTTCATCGTTCTCCTCCTTATCTATCATATATTCATCATACCACCTAAAGAAAACATTGAAAAGTCGAGGTCACTCGTCCTTAATAATTGTAAATATGAACGAAAGGCTCTTCATCTTCCTCTTTCTTCAAAATAAGCGCCTCTGGACCATTAACACTCGTTACACTCACTTCGATGTCCATTGTAGAGAAATACTTCATGACAAGCGTTGTTACGTGTTGTGTAAACCCGATCAATTCACTCGTACCGAAAAACTGAATCGGAATTTCTACGTTAATCGAACTAATTCCCCCATCTTGATAATGTCCATAACCAATCACATTAACAAAGTTCGGGAAATATTGATCGACTTCATTTTGAAATTTCGTAAATAAATTACTCAGTTCTTGATAGCGTTCGTTTTCTTCATCTTTTGCTGGAAGCAATACGTACTCTTCATCAATCCCTTTCCAGCCAGTAACTTCTGTCTTCCCTTTATCTGCAAGACCTGTTAAAAAGTACGTTCCAGGAACGATTGAGTTACGCGGTTGCTGTTTAAATAAACCGATTGCTATCGGTACGTCCGGAATTTCTAATTCTTCACGCATTCGGCGAACTATTTCGTTAGCAATTTTCATTCCTTCTTCTTTCACCTTACTATCAGGAAGCTCTACTTCTTTCCCCTCTGAAGAGTAATACACAGAGTTCAAAGCAAGACCTAGCGAAATGCCACTTAATGCTACGGCTTTCTCTCCATTTTTCGTCAAATAGTTTTGCTCTTGAACGTGCGCTAAATAAGAAGGTACTTCTTCATCTTTTTTTCCTTTTTCAATCGCTGGATTCAATCCGGCTTTATCTTTATTCGCTCGACGTAACCAACTGTAGATTGTCTCTTTATCTAAATATTGACCGTCTTGAAAATAATATTTATCGGGCGAAAAATATTGCGTGGAAATTCGAAGTAATCCTTCTTCAACTTCTTTCATATCATATTTCGTATAAACATTATTCACGATAATTCCACGTGCTTCACTCGGTTTATACGGAAGTAACACACGGTAAAAGTTATTATCTAACTGGAGTTCCGGAATATAGACAGTTTCTTCTTTTTTCTCCTCTGACTCTTGAACGATATCATCTTTTGTCGATGAACATGCTGTTAAAGAAGTCGCAAGTAATCCACACGCCAGCGTCGTTAATACTAATCGTTTCATCGCTCTATCCCTTCTTTCTCAAGCGCTTGAATAAACGCTTCCTCATCCCAAATTTCGACTCCGAGTTCTTCTGCTTTCGTTTTTTTAGAGCCCGCTTTTTCTCCTGCAATGACAAGACTTGTCTTACTGCTGACACTTCCTGTTACTTCGCCGCCGAGTTGCTCAATATAACTCTTCGCTTCTTTACGAGTCATTTCATGTAGTGTACCTGTCAGTACAATCCGCTTCTCCGCAAAGATCGAATCAGCAGGTACTGCTACTTCTTCATGGAGGTCTTCCATATTGACACCGAATGATCGGAGACGTTCGATCATTTGTTGAACATTTTCTTGTTCGAAATAAGTAACGAGGGCATCCGCTACTTTTTCTCCAATCTCATCAATTTCAACGAGTTGTTCCCGTGTAGCTTGCATCAACGCATCGATCGTGCGATATTCGCGGCTAACAATCGTCGCTACTTTCGCTCCGACGTGGCGGATACCTAGTCCGAACAACAGTTTTTCTAATGAGTTCTTTTTCGATGCTTCAATCGCTTCTAACACATTCGTTGCTGATTTTTCTCCCATCCGTTCTAGTGTAAGAAGTTGCTCTCTTGTCAACGTATATAAATCAGAAACATCACGTACGAGACGCGATTCATACAACTGTTCCGCTAATTTCTCTCCAACACCTTCAATATTCATCGCATTCCGACTGACGAAATGAATAATCGCTTCTTTTCGTTGAGCTGGGCACATTGGATTCATACAACGAAGAGCGACTTCTTCTTCTAAACGAACGAGCGTTGACTGACATGATGGACATTCATGAGGCATACGAAACTCGATTTCCTCTCCTGTACGTTCTTCTTTTACAGGACGAACAATCTCTGGAATAATATCTCCCGCTTTTCGTAAAATGACGACATCTCCTAAACGAATATCTTTTTCAACGATATAATCCTCGTTGTGGAGAGATGCGCGACTTACGGTCGTTCCTGCAACTTGAACAGGATCTAATAAGGCTGTCGGCGTTACAACACCCGTGCGTCCAATACTTAATTCAACATCACGTAATGTCGTCGTCACTTCTTCTGCCGGGAATTTAAACGCTGTTGCCCAACGAGGGCTTTTTGCTGTAAAACCGAGTGCTTCTTGTTCATCGAAAGCATCTACTTTAATGACGATTCCATCAATTTCATAATCAAGTGAATGACGCTTTTCTGACCAATGTTCGACAAATGTCACAACTTCTTCAACCGTAGCACATTTCTTTCTCACTTCGTTCGTCACAAAACCGAGTTCATCGAGACGAGCGAGTGCTTCAGAATGCGTAGAAACATCTAGTGGTGTTTCATCCGCTACTGCATAAATAAAGACCGCTAAATGGCGACTCGCTGCAATTTTAGGATCTAATTGACGAAGCGAACCTGCCGCTGCGTTTCGCGGATTAGCAAACAATGCGGCTTCTTCTTTCGCTCGACGTTCGTTCAGTCGTTCAAAAGAGCGCTTTGGCATATACGCCTCTCCTCGCACTTCTAATGACAATGCCTCTGGTAATTCTAAAGGAATAGAACGAATCGTCTTTAAGTTTTCCGTAATATCTTCACCGACAGTTCCATCTCCACGAGTTGCTCCTTGAACAAACCGACCTTCCTCATAACGAAGAGAGATCGCTAGACCATCAATTTTCAACTCGCATACGTACGACGGTTCATATCCGAGCAATTTCTTCATTCGATCATCATAAGCACGCACTTCTTCGACCGAAAACACATTCGACAAACTGAGCATTGGAAGTGTATGTTCTACTTTTTCAAACTTTTCTAACGGGCTTCCTCCGACACGAACAGTCGGCGAAGAAGCAGAACGATATTCTGGATACTTTTCTTCATAATGAATGAGTTGCTGCATCAGTTCATCATAAGTCGCATCGGGAACAATCGGCGCATCCTCTTCATAATACGCTTTGCCATAAGCATCTAACTTTTTTCGTAACGCTTCGATTTTTTCAGCAATTGTCGCTGTCATGTTACACACTTCCTTTACACTTTTTCAATGGGCGCAAATTTAGCAAGAAGTCGTTTGATTCCTGTCGGTGCTGGGAAAGCGATATCGAGTTCCATATCATCTCCTGAACCCCTCACACTCACAATCGTACCGACGCCCCATTTTTTATGAGACGCTTTATCTCCTGCTTGCCACGTTTCTTTTTCTCCTCCACTTGGACGATAAACCGGACGTTTCGGTTGCTTTCTAACAGCTGGGCGACGATAACGGTCCGTATTAAATGGTGTTTGTGGGGATGGTGTTTTCTTTTCATCTTCCATTAACTCCGTATACTCTTCTGGCACCTCTTCAATGAAACGCGAAGGCATATTGTATTGTGTCCGGCCGAAAATCATTCGACGGCCCGCTGTCGTTAAAAAGAGTTGCTTTTCCGCACGAGTAATTGCTACATACGCTAAACGACGCTCCTCTTCCATCTCCTCTTCGTCATCCATCGAACGAATATGTGGGAAAATATTTTCCTCCATCCCGATAACGAATACGACAGGAAATTCGAGTCCTTTCGCCGAGTGCATCGTCATTAAAACAACTTTATCTTCTTCTTTCACATCTTCTTCGTCGAGCTGATCAATATCTGCAATCAATGCGAGATCAGTTAAAAACGAAACGAGGGAATGGTCTTCTCCGAGTTGGTCGGCTGCTTTTTCAAACGCGTCTGTCACCGATAAAAATTCACGGATGTTTTCGAGTCGACTTTCCGCTTCAATCGTTTTTTCTTTTTTCAACGCATCGACATACCCGGATTTCTCTAACACTTCTTCAACGACTTCAGAAACTGATAAATATAATTGACGATCGGTTAATTGTTGAATGAAATCGCGGAATTCAATCGCCGCATTTGCTGCTCGTGTCGGTAAATCGATCATCTCAATTTCATGCAACGCACGGAAAAGAGATAATTCATGCGCTAGCGCATAATGCGCAATTTTTTCAAAAGAGGCTGCACCGATACCTCGCTTCGGTTCATTGATGACTCGTGCAAATGCTAAATCATCATCATTATTCGAAATTAAACGTAAATATGCGAGTAAATCTTTAATTTCTTTTCGGTCGTAGAATTTCGTTCCTCCGACGATCGTATAGTTAATGTTCGATTTCATAAAATGCTCTTCAATCACACGTGACTGGGCATTCGTTCGATATAAAATCGCAAAATCTCCGTAACGATATCCTTTTTCTTTTTGAAGTTCCATAATTTTATTAACGACGAAACGAGCTTCTTCTTTCTCATCGCTTGCTTTATATACACGAATCGGTTCACCTTTTGGATTGTCTGTCCGAAGTTGTTTATCATAGCGGCTTTTATTATTTTGAATAACCGCGTTCGCCGCGTTCAAAATTGTTTCTGTCGAGCGATAGTTTTGCTCTAATAAAATGACTTTCGCTTCTGGATAATCTTTTTCAAACGATAAAATGTTTTCGATATTCGCTCCGCGCCAACGATAAATCGACTGATCAGAGTCTCCGACGACGCAAACATTTCGATGAGCTGCTCCGAGCATTTGAACGAGCTGATATTGTACATCGTTCGTATCTTGGTACTCGTCAACATGAATGTACTGGAAACGCTCTTGGTAATGAGCGAGAATTTCTGGCACTTCTTTGAACAATTCAATCGTCTGCATAATAAGATCATCAAAGTCGAGCGACTCGTTTTGGCGTAACTTCTTCGTATAATCTTTGTACATTTCTAAAATGAACTGCTGGTACGGATCATTTTCACTCACTGTTTTTGCGAATTGCTTTAACGTCACTCCATCATTCTTCAACGAACTGATCGAACCGAGAATCGTTCGCGGATTATGACGCTTCGGATCGAGGTTACGCTCTTTTAAAATATTTTTAATCACTGTGAGTTGGTCTGTCGTATCAAGAATCGTAAAGTTTTTCGAAATACCTATACGATCAATATCCCGGCGTAAAATACGTACACACATTGAGTGAAACGTCGATACCCACATGCGATCGCACGTCCCCTCACCGAGTAAAGCATCAATTCGTTCACGCATTTCACGAGCCGCTTTATTCGTAAACGTAATCGCTAAAATATTCGACGGGTAAATGTTTTTCTCAACGACTAAATAAGCGATACGATGCGTAAGTACACGTGTTTTTCCAGAACCTGCTCCTGCCATAATAAGAAGGGGTCCTTCAGTCGTCTGAACAGCTTCTTTTTGTTCTGGGTTCATTCCACTAATTAAACGTTTTGCTATATCGTTCATCTTTTTTCCTCCTACTGTTTTTCTGTTTTTTGAACAGCTTTTACTGTCTGTAATGCGGCTGTTAAATCTTCATAGATCACATTGCCAACGACGACACTATCTGCATAACGAGCAACTTCTGCTGCTTTTTCTGCACTGTCGATTCCTCCGCCGTATACTAAATCCGTCTTTTCTAACGTATCGGCTACTTCTCGAATAACTTCTAAATCTCCATAAATACCGCTATATTCTAAATAAAAGATCGGTAAGTGAAAAATATGTTCGGCTAACTGCGCATGTGCGACGACCTCATCTAACGTAAGGTTTGCATCAGCTTCTGTTAGTTGCGCGGCTTTACACGCTGGGTTTAAAATACAATACCCTTCTGTAATGAGTTGTTCTTGTGTCATTAAATGCCCGTAAGCTTCTAATGCATCTACATGTAATCCTTTTATATACTTTTCATTTTTCGTATTTAATACTGTCGGAATAAAATAATAATCAAATCCTGGTGTTACCGAATCAATCGTCGATACTTCTAATGCGACATCGACCGAATAACGGCGAATGCGCGCGAGTAAATGCAACACATTATCTAAGGTGACACCGTCCGAGCCACCGACAATAATACCATCCGTTCCAGATTCAGCGATGCGTTCTAACGCTTCATCTGACAATTCTTTTGCTGGGTCTAATTTAAAAATATGTCTCCACGTTGTATATTCCATCGTATCCCTCATTTTCATTTTGTTCGTTTGTCCATTATAACAAAGAATAATACTGTACATTCTATTTCCGTTAAAAACATGAAAAAAGCTGCTTAAGAGGGGTGCTCTTAAACAACTTTTTCCAATTTATTTCTCTTCTTCGTTCAAACGTTCTAATGCGAGTTTATACCCATCAGAACCATAATCGACAAAGCGACGAACACGAGAAATTGTCGCTGTACTTGCTCCTGTTTCTTGTTGAATCTCATCATACGTTTTATTTTCTTGTAACATCTTCGCTACTTCAAAACGTTGAGCGAGTGATTGTACTTCGCTAATCGTACATAAATCATCAAAAAACTGATAACATTCTTCGACATTTTCTAATGATAAAATCGCTTGAAAAAGACGATCTGTTTGCTCTCCACGAATTTTATTAATTTGCATGTCTCTCCACCTTACTGCTCATACGTTAGCGCTCGATCGATACTTGTTTCTTTCGGTACGACGTGAACGATCGTATTTCCTTTCGCATACGTTAAAAACTTCCCATCTTTCATCGGATGAATAACGCCTTCTCCATATGCCCAATCAATTGTCGTTACACGTCCATCTTGAAACAAATATCCATTGCTACCACTAGAAAGTTGAACATCTCGACGTCCCTCAGAATCTATGAGCTGATAAGGAACTTCGATTACGAGAATGTTCGCGTATTTCACTACTTCATCCGTCAATGCATCATACATGACTTGACCACCTGTTGAACGAATATAAGCATTTGTGTCTTCATCATACGTGTAACCAATTTGATAAGCTGCGGAATCGTAGTAGTTGATCGCAATCGTCGAGGCATTTTCATTCATTATATCATCGTCTGATACTTTATGGAATGAAAGTGTCGTTTCAGGTGCTTTTTCATAACGTAAATCGTTTAACGCCATACCTTCTTCTAAAGCAGACTTACGTATATAAGAGTTGTGAGGGGCGCGTCGCTCTGATGAACGTTTAAATAACGTTCCTTCATAGTCGATCCCATTAATTTGAGGAAGGGGTTGACGACGCAATTCATTCAATGCGTAACGACTAAATCCGTGCGCTACATATAACGCATCTAAATCTCGCGCAATCGGATAAAAATAGTGACGTGCACTACGCATAGGTCCTACTTCTTCCGGCCATTTACTTTGATAAACAGCGACAAAGCGCGTTCCTTTTCCTTCAACTAAAAACTCATACGTATAATCTGCCAAAGATAACCCTTTTTGCGGACGAGCATGAGGGTCATTGCTAATTGTCGCTACAATAGGACGTAATAAAAACGGCTCTTCGCCTTGAACACCAGTCAACGGTGCTTCATATAAATCTTTCTCTATTTGCTGCTCTTTCGCTCGCTTATCTCCTGTAAAACGCTCCTCCGTTACTTTCCCTTCTAAAAATGGCGGTAAAAAGATGAGGACGAGCAAAGCGAGGACGAGCATCGCTAAAATAATTAGTTGTATAATCGTTCGTTTCTTCATTGGATACTCCTTTTTTCTGACGGCAAGATGCACTCATTTTTTAAAATATTTATTACACCTTTTTCTGTCAGTCGAACGAACGGAAGATGAGTCGATTGTAAGAAAAGTAAGGTGAAAATAATATCACCTTTCACTTCTCCATCTTTCGCGAGCGCTTGTTTTATAGCAGCCTCTCGTTCAATTAACTGATCGAAAGGTAAATCAGAGGAAAAGCCTCCGATAGGCAATGGAATTTCTGCTTGTATATCTTCCTCATTAGCTAAAACAATTCCCCCACCTAATTGCTCGAGCTTTTCCCAAGCGAGACGAGCCGCTCGTTTTGAACGATAAATAAAAATCGTATCTCCTGTCAGTGAAAAGGAACTGACGAGCGCTTCTATCTGTTCTGGAAACCCGTGAATTCGCGTGCGAATACGCCAATGTCCTGCTCGACCAATGACGACTAAGTAATGCTCACTTTTATCTTCTGTTCGTTCTTCCATTTTCATCAATACATCGTTCATTAACACGAGACGATGCGTCGCTAATGTTGGTTCAAGGTCTTCTTCTTGCAAGTGTAACTTCGGACGTTTCAACTCTTTTTTCCACTGAACTTTTCCCTTCATAGGAAGGATATTTCCATTCTTTTTCACCCATTCTCCTCCAGCTAATACAGAACGGGGAGTTGGATCGTCTAAACGGTTTAAAAAGTTTAAATGAGCTACTCTTCCTGTCGCAATCGCTCCTACTTCATCATCAATTCGATAAGCTTCTGCTGGTGTAATCGTCGCCATTTGATAAGCAGTCCACCAGTCTTCTAATACCGCTCCTACTTGACGGATACACCTGTCTATAATGCCTTTCTTATAAAATAATGGAGGCGAACCATCCGTCGTCATCATTAAACGAGCGCCAATATCCCATTGTTCTTTTTTCATCGCTTCAACGATCGTGAACAAGTCTGGTCGAATCGATGAATGGCGGAGTGTGACGTGGTACCCATGACGTAGACGTGCTTCGACATCTTCTAATGTCATCGCTTCATGGTCTCCTGTCACGCCGAGCCATTTCATCTGAGCAAGTGTTTGGTCGGAGGCTCCTGGTAAATGGCCTTCAATGTAATGCCCTGCTTGTTGACTTGCCTCTAAAAATGAACGAAGCGATCCTTTATTTTTCAATGCTTGAGGCCACCCTGTCAATTCTCCACCGACGATGACATCTTCTCTTTGTAACCAAGGGAGAAGGCGCTCATAAATAAATAGTCGTTCGTTTTTCAATTTCGTTTGAGCATCCATCCTCATCCACCATTTCCACGTATAAGGGCTGTCTTTTAATTGGTCAAGTATACGAAAAGAGGCTTCATTCGATAAGTTCGTAAATAAATGAAAATTATCCGCAATAAACGTCGTCGTTCCAGTAGTGGCAGCATAATGAGCAAATGATTCTGGATGATATAGTTGAAACGGGTGAACATGTGGTTCAATATATCCTGGCATCACGATCGCATCAGATGTTACTCGCTCCGTTCCTTCCATTTTCTCAGGCAATGATTCCCCAACATAAACAATTCGTCCGCGGTCAATCCAAATATTGCCGCGACGAATTTTCCTTAAGTAAACATCTGCATATTGAACGTCTTCTAATACGAGTGTCGGCGCCTTTTCACCACGTAAAATTGATAAAAAATGTTCATTCATGGCTTTTTCCACTCCTTTTCACTCTTTTTTATTCTTGTTCCTAGTTTAATTGTTTCTATCAAAAGATGCAAAACAAAAAGAAAAAGTGCCTGAGTAATCATTACTCAAGCACTCTTTTTTAAACGATACGCCACCCGATATCTTTTCGATAGAAGAAATTTGGCCATTCGAGTCTGTTCATCTCTTGATACACTTTATCTTGCGCTTCTTTTAACGTCTCTCCATGTGCTGTAAGCAATAAGACACGTCCACCGTTACCGACGAAGTGATCACCTTCTTGTTTCGTTCCAGCATGGAAGACGTCGATTCCACGCTCTTCAAACGTTGAAAGGTCTGGTAATGTATGACCATTTGTCACGTCACCAGGATACCCTTCGCTCGCAACGACGACTCCTAATACTGCTTCGTCTAACCATTCGAGTTCAAATGGCTCATCGTTCACGAGGGCATGCATAAACGCACCGAAGTCCGATTTCATACGTGGTAAAACGACTTGTGTTTCAGGATCACCGAAACGTGCGTTAAATTCAATCACTTTCGGTCCTTCTTTCGTTAAAATGAGACCTGCATATAAAATGCCGTTAAATGGCATTCCTTCGCTTTTCATCGCCTCTACAGTCGGTACGACGACTTCTTCGTACGAACGCTTTACGATATCTTCTGTAATTTGAGGAACGGGTGAATAAGCACCCATTCCACCTGTGTTTGGTCCTTCATCACCATCGTATACACGTTTATGATCTTGTGCAAGTGGCATCGGGTAAATGCGACCGTTATGAACGAATGACATGTATGAAAACTCTTCGCCATCTAAAAATTCTTCAATGACGACTTTCGATGAAGAATCGCCGAACTTTTGATTACCGATCATATCTTCTACTGCTTCGAAAGCTTCTTCTTTCGTCATCGCGACGACGACGCCTTTTCCTGCAGCGAGTCCATCTGCTTTAATGACGATTGGTGCACCATGCGTTTCAATAAACGCTTTCGCTTCGTCCACTGTTGTAAATGTGCCGTATGCTGCTGTCGGAATATCGTATTTCGTCATAATTTCTTTAGCGAATGACTTACTTCCTTCTAATTGAGCGGCAAGCTTATTTGGACCGAAACAGACGAGCCCTTCTTTCTCAAACGCATCGACAATACCACCAGCAAGCGGATCTTCTGGACCGACGAATGTTAAATCGATTCCTTTCACTTTTGCAAATGCTGTTAACCCTTCAAAGTCGAGCGCGTCGATATCGACACATGTCGCATCTCGTTTCATCCCGTCATTACCTGGTGCGACGAATACTTCTGTTACTTCTTCTGATTGATTAAAGGCACGGGCAATCGCATGCTCACGGCCGCCTCCACCTACTACGAGTACTTTCATCTTTATTTCCTCCTCATAATCCAACAATTAGTATGATTGCTAAAAGGCGGGCGACTCTGAATGTTTCAGAAAACGTCCGCCTTTTATGAAATTACGTATTAATGTTTAAAGTGACGTACACCTGTAAAGACCATAGCGATTCCATGTTTATTTGCTGCATCAATTGAATCTTGGTCACGTTTTGATCCACCTGGCTGAATGACTGCTGTAATACCAGCTGCAGCTGCCGTTTCAATCGTATCTGGCATTGGGAAGAAAGCATCTGATGCAAGTGCTGCACCGTTTGCTTTATCGCCTGCTTGTTCTAAGGCGATTTTTGCTGCACCGACGCGGTTCATCTGTCCTGCGCCGACACCGAGTGTCATTTCGTCATCTGTTACGACGATCGCATTTGACTTCACGTGTTTCACGACTGCCCAACCGAGTTTTAATGCTTCCCACTCTTCTTCAGTCGGCTCACGATCTGTTGCGACTTCAATCGTCGCTTCATTGAAACCGAACGTATCTGGCGATTGTACGAGTAATCCGCCTTCAACCGATACATTGTTAAATGCATCTTTTTTCGCTTGCTCAAATGAGATTGTAAGTAAACGAATATTTTTCTTTTTCGTTAACTGAGCAATCGCTTCTTCTGTAAAGCTCGGAGCGATAACAATTTCTAAGAAAATCTCCGATAATTGTTCCGCAGTTGCAAGGTCGACTTCACGGTTTAAT
>JASLGI010000171.1 GCA_030149685.1 Bacillaceae bacterium
AAAAAACCTAGCAGTCATTGACAATGACTACTAGGTTGATTGTTTACATGATCATCTTACTTTCTCGTGCACGCGCCATAAATTTATCGCTTGAACGGTTGAAGAATTTCTTCAATGCAACACCTGCAATGATCGCGATAAAGAAGTACGCGAGCATAAATCCGATGTTTTTCAAGACGACGCTCCAAATAATTCCTCCTACTGCCTCACGCATCAATGTAATCGCATGAGTAAACGGTAAGAAACGGTGAATTTCTTGGAAAAATGGTGGCGCCATTTGGATTGGGAATGTACCACCCGAACCACCGATTTGTGTAACGAGTAAAATAATCGCTAACACTTTTCCAGTATTTCCGAAAATCGAAACGAGTGTGTAAATGATCGTAATGAACACAACGCTGACAAAAATACCGAGTAAAATGAACATAAGCCGGTCGACGACATAGGTGTCGAGTAAATAAATATTTCCGAGCGTCACAATCGCTGCTTGGGCAATCCCGATCGCTACGAAAGTAAACAATCGCCCGAAATATGCTTCATAACTACGATATTCATCTTTGTTGTCAATATCTACTTTCAACGTCGATACTAAAATTAATCCTCCGACCCAAAATGCAAGTACCGTATAAAATGGTGACATTGCAGAACCGTATGTGGGAATCGGATACAATTTATGTTCATCTAAATTCACAGGTGATGCGAAGAAGTCACTCACCCGTCCTGGATCATTTTTCAAGAAGTCGATCAATTCATCCAAATTGCCTTCTTTTTCAAAATCTCGAATTTTATCGGCAATTTCTAAAATCGCTTCTTTTGCATCTGGGAAATGTTCGTCGATGACATCGAGCTTTTCACGACCGGTATCTACCGCATCTCCAACTTTCGTTAATGTTTTCTGCATACGTGGAACAGCATCACCAATACGATTTGCTAAATCATCGAGTCGGTCAATGCGTTCGTACGTAGAATCGAAACGCTCCGCATAACGTGGTTTTAAATCTGTTTCAATTCGATGAATAGAATCACCGAGTGATTTACTCATATCTTTTACTCGTTTATCAACATTATCTAGCGATTCACCGATCGACTGTTGAGAGTCATTGACACGAGCGATTGATTTATCAATCGACTCTTTAAAATCATCTAATGAATCTTTCAAGTCTTCGATGCGATCTGCTTCTTTTTCGAAAAACTCGATATTGTCGATATCATCCATCACGTTTTGAACAGAATCTTGTAACGACTCTACTGTTTCAATACTTTTTTCGACGCGTTCAGCGATTCGTTCATACAATTGAATAATTTTTTCTGGATGGCGAAGTTTATCTTGAATTTCTTGGAACAATTGAATATTTTCAGCGGAGTAATCGGATAAACGGTCAATTTCTTTTTGAACTTTATCTTTTCGTTCTTTCAAATCATCCGTCATCTTTTTTACGCCTTCATGCAATAGTTGTTCCGGCTTTTTCACTTCGTCTTCGTTTTTTGATTGTGCATCGTTAATTTCTTTACGAATCGTCGTCATTGCTTCATCAATCTCTGCTGTCAACTGATCAGCAGCTTCTACTAAAAATGGAGACCATTCTTCAGGTGACGACTGTTCAACGCGTTCAATCGCTTTTTCCACATCTTTTTGTAATTGTTTCATAATGCGACGAACGAGTTGGTAATCTTTATCCACAGGTGGCGCTGCATTTAAAAGAGACTCTAACTTCCGAAGTTCTTTTAACACTTCTTCTTTTTGAGCACCACTTTCTACACGTTCGAGTGTAACTAGCACTTGTTCGAGTAATTCTGCGGGCAAATGAACTGTTTGAGCCATTTCACGACGAAGGTCTTCTAAATGTTTAATTAACTCTTTATCAAACGGAGCATCTTTACTATTCGAAAGAACGATGCCACGGTTGTATGCTTTCATCAATAAAATACGTTCGGACAATTCAGCAAACATTTCACGATACCCTGTACGTTTTCCTGTACCTTTATAATATTTCTCGAGTTCGTCGTTCATTTTTGCTGCTTGTTCCGGTATTTTTTTACGTAATTGTTCTTTCTCTTTTTCTTCATCAGACAATTCTTCTTCATTTGTCTCTTCAGTAGATGGCTCTTCTTTCACTTCCTCAAAGACATATTGCCAATCAGCAATTGTTGGCATCATATCTGCTTGAATATAGTTCGCAAAAGGACCGCCATTTTTCTTTACGGGTTTTCCGTCAGAATCAACATCTAAACGGAACCAATCAGCTAAATCTTTATACGTATCATTTAATTGTTCTGCTCGTTCAATACGGTCGTCTAATGCTTTCATTACCGTATCTTGCAGCAGTTCTTCTACTTGTTTCACTGTATCGTTGATCGAATCGATGAGACGTTCAATCGCCTTCATCGTTACAGTATCTGTTAAGCCATTTGCTTCAAGTTCTGCAATTTGATCTTGGAGTCGTTGTTCTAAATCGATCAATTCAAACCGCTGTTCTTCTAAACGGTCCATCAACTTATTCAACTTCTCTTTCTCTTTAATTCGATCATCTGTTTCAAGTAAAAAATCAATTAAATCGTCTAAACGATCTTTACTATCATCAACGCGATCTTTTTGACGCTCTAATGCATCAATTAAATCGTCGACTGTTCCTTCTTTATTACGAATTCGATCGGTCGTATCATACACACCTTCGACGGAATCTTGCGTACTAGACAAACTATCTGCAATTCGGTCAAGTGTATCTTGGACACGTTCATTCCCGTCTTGAATTCGTTCGCGTAAACGATTGTTAGAATCTAACATATCTTCACGCACATTCGTCAAATCATCGACACGTTCGGAAGCACGTCCTACCGCATCTTTCGCTAAATCAATATCTCTGTCTGCTGTAATGAGGAGTGATTCTACTTCTGGTAGTTTCTCTTCCATTTCAAATACAGCATCTCGCATTTTTTCAATCGACGTATAATTGTCGTCTAAACTAATTCCTAAATCATTGAACGCAACTAAAATCGTTTCATTCACTTCTTTGACGAAGTTACTTTGAATATTTTCAACGACCGCGCTCGCACCAGAACCGGTCACTTTTGGCGAAATTGCGTTCACTTTTTCGTTCATGTAATAATCGATTCCTGGCTTTTCAATATCATCCGATGTAATACTCGTTAACTTTTCAGAGAAATCTTCTGGAATAATGATCGCTCCGTAATAGTCACCGTATTTCACACCGTCGATCGCCTCTTCGCGTGTAACGAACTTCCAACCGAGCTGTTCGTTTTTCGCTAAAGACTTAATCACTTCATCACCGATATTGACACTTTCACCTTCAACTTCTGCTCCTTCGTCTAAACTAGACACGGCAACAGCGACCCCTCGAGTGTTTGAATAAGGATCCCAAGAGGCCGCAATGTTGAGCCATGCATATAAAGACGGAAGTAAAGCTAAAGCAAGTATGACGATGATCGCTGCAGGGTTTTTGACGACGTTCATCACGTCAGTCTTCAAAATCTTTAATATATTTTTCATCTTTGAACTCCCCACCCTAGTCAGATGTTCATTATGTGTAATCGTGTTTATTACCTACTTTAACACCTATAAGAACTTCCTCTCATCTTACATGATAAAGGAGAAAAAATCTATTTACACCCGTTTCCTTTCGCGCGCTATTTCCACCAATGTAATCCTTCTTTATCATGGAAATTTTTTACCATGACCGTTAAAATTGGCGCTAAAATCATGCCGAGGAAACCGAACAACTTCAATCCGACAAACATGACGAATAGTGCAAGCACTGAATTGAGTCCGAGTTTTTTTCCGACAATTTTCGGTTCCATCACATTACGAACGAGTGTCACGATTCCATAAATAACCGCTAACTGGATTGCTAACGTGAAATCGCCATTAATGAGCTCGATCAATACCCAAGGAACCATAATTCCACCTGTTCCGAATACGGGAATCATATCAAAAATCGCAATTCCTGCTGCAACACCAATCGCATTGTCCATACCAATGACGGTAAATCCGATAGAAAGTTCGATAAATGTAATGAAAGCAATTAAAACATAAGCTTTCACATAATCTTTAATACTCGATTTGAAACTATCCGTTGCTGTATGAAACATACGAAGTGTATTATCGGATAACTGACGTTTCATAAATCCAGTAATTTCATCGTAATCCCACGCAATAAACATCGACGCTAAAATCGCAAATGATACGGTGATGAAAAAGTTCGGTAACGATAATGACAATTGTGTAATCCATCCAGCTAAATCGCCTGACAATGACACGATACCATTTGTAATAGCCCGAAGCGCGTCATTTAATACAGAGCGGTATTGATCGAGCAACTCCGGCGAGAAACGTTCAAACCAGCTTTCACTAAATGCTTGTAACTTTCTTAAAGCAGGCAGCACCGTATCGTAATAAATGCCTGGAACACTCTGAATGAGCTGACCGAGCCAACCGATTGCTTTAAACAATAACCACGTAAAAACACTACCGAGCGCCACGAAAATCGCAAATATGACGGTAATGCCCCATATTTGTTTATTTTTCAATGGTGTTTTTTCAACGAGCCAACGAACGATTGGCATCGACATCCAAACGATAACGAGCGCAATTAAAAAAGGTAAAATAACAGGTATAATGTATTTAAATACAATGTAAATTAATGCTAAAATCGTCGCGAGATACGCAATTTTCACAATAAATGATTTCTGTTTCATATATTGTTCCTCTTCTATCATCTTTTTTTCCTCCTTTATTTTGAGCATTTTACTATCTTTTCTCATATTTCCCTTGCAATTTAATTGTTCACACGATACAATAAGGGTGTCTATTGTCCTAGTTAACACTAGAAACAATAGCCGTCTCTTAATCTCTTTTTTCCTCCGTCTCTACATCCACTCATTACACATGCTATCCCAAAGCGAATGTAACCTTCTAAACAATGTAAAGCTGTAGAGGCGGAGCTTTTGTTTACAATGAACGACAATACATAAATAAAATGGTTTGCCCCGATAGGAGCAAACCATTTTTTTGTGCTCTTTTTTATCGTTTTTTACAAATGACCGATAGAAATATATTGCGTATCTAAATAACTTTCAATTCCTTCATGTCCGCCTTCACGACCGAGACCACTCTCTTTCACACCACCAAATGGTGCTTGAGCAGCTGATGGACCTCCGTCATTCCAACCGACAATGCCGAAATCTAAGTGATCGATTAAGTACGTACCTGTCGCCATACTTTCTGTGAAAATGTACGCTGCTAAACCGAATGGTGTACTATTTGCTAAGGCTACCGCTTCTTCTTTCGTATCAAATGATTGTAAAGGAGCAATCGGACCGAATGTTTCTTCATGCATAATGAGCATGTCTTCCGTAATATCGGCTAAAATCGTCGGTTCATAAAACGTTCCTTTTCTTTCGAGACGTTTTCCACCGGTTAGGACTTTAGCACCCTTACTTCTCGCATCCTTCACATGTTCTGTTACTTTTTCTAATCCACTTTCATTAATTAAAGGACCGATGTCACAACTTTCGTCTAGTCCATCGCCGACAGTTAGTTCTGACGTCTTTTCTGCTAGTCGTTCAGCAAATTTTGTATAAATATTCTTTTGAACGTATATTCTGTTCGCACAGACACATGTTTGACCTGCGTTTCGGAATTTTGATGCCATGACGCCTTCGACTGCTTTTTCAATATCTGCATCTTCACAAACGATAAATGGCGCATGTCCTCCAAGTTCCATCGATACTTTTTTCACGTTGTCCGCACTTTGGCGAATAAGTTCTTTTCCGACCGCTGTCGATCCTGTAAAGGTTACTTTACGGACGCGTTCATCTTTCATAATCGTATCACCGATTTCTTTTGATGAACCGACAACTAAGTTGATTACTCCTTTTGGAAATCCTGCTTCTTCTGCTAATTCAACGAGACGCATCGCCGTTAATGGGCTCGCACTCGCTGGTTTCATCACAACGGTACAACCTGCAGCAAGTGCAGGAGCAATTTTACGTGTAAGCATTGCCATCGGGAAATTCCACGGTGTAATTGCTGCGACGACACCGACCGGTTTTTTACGTGCAATCATTCGTTTGTTCCGACTTTTTGCTGGAATCGTCGTTCCGTATAAACGTTTCGCTTCTTCTGCATACCATTCGACGTAATCCGCTCCGTAAACTACTTCTCCTCGAGATTCTTTGATCGGTTTCCCCATCTCACGTGTCATCAATTGCGCTAAATTTTCTTTATCCTCTATCAATAATGTGTGCCACTCTTTTAATAATTCTGCTCGTTCATAAGCTGTCGTCTCTTGCCAATCGATAAACGCTTCGCTTGCGGCATCGATCGCACGTGTCGTCTCTTTTTCACCACCGTATGGTAATGTAGCGACGATTTCTTCTGTCGCTGGATTCTTAACATCAAATGTCTTTTCTGCTTCTGTGACCCATTCACCTTGAATGTACATTCCTTTTTTCATAATATTCCTCCTCAATGTATTGCTGCATGTGTTGCTTCATGTAATCGGCGGTTCAGTTGCACGACATGTGACGTCGTTTCAGCATCTGACCAGTCGAGCACATTGCGCATATATTCAACGATCGGCTCTTTCCAACGGACGACCCATTGAATATCAAAAAACAATGTCCCTGTCCGACGCATGAAAAAGTCCAGTGGCGTCAGTGCCATTTCAAAATACATCGAATACAATAAAATTAACTGAATGACTGCGGGAATTTCATGCGACGTATCTACTTTTGGCACGAGTGATAAAAGATCATCGATGTTCGTGCCATAAATTGCGAGTAAACCTCGTGCTTCTCGTTCACTTAATTGCGCACGCTCCATGACGATTGGTGCCATATCATGGATGTATTCTTTGTAATCTTCTGGTGTTTGGAAATTCCCTCCGGATAAACGAATATATTTCGTTTCACACGGATTGCACGTAATTCCATGTTCGCGATACAACTTTTTACACAGACGGTCTGTAATTTCTTCTGCCATCAATCGATACCCTGTTAACTTCCCACCTGCAATAGATAATAACCCTGTCGATGATTCCCACACTTCATCTTTTCGTGAAATTTCTGAAGGAGACTTCCCTTCTTCTTGAATGAGTGGGCGAATACCTGCCCAACTCGATTCGATATCTTCCAGCGACAACTCAATGTATGGAAACATATGACGCACTGCTTGTAGCAAATATTTTTTGTCTTCTACTGTAATATGAGGGTTCGCTAATGGCCCATGATATTCCGTATCCGTCGTCCCGACATACGTTTTTCCTCCACGAGGAATAGCGAAAATCATCCGTCCATCGGTATGGTCGAAATAAGTCGCTTGGCGCAACGGGAATTTCGTTTGATCGATAACGATATGAACGCCTTTTGAATGAAACAATTGGTTTTCCTTCGTCTCTTTATCTTTCTCTAACAACTGTTCTACCCATGGGCCAGTCGCATTAATAATCGCATGACCGTACACATGATACTCTTCCCCTGTCAGTTGATCGACTAAGTTCACGCCGGATATTGTACCGTTACGATCATAGGAAAAGTGGTCTGCCTTCATATAATTCAATGCTTGAGCGCCTAAGTCATTCGCTTTTTTTAATACTTCTATCGTCAACCTTGCATCATCGGTCCGGTACTCCACGTAATAACCACCACCTGCTAAATTTTTACGATTCAGCAGTGGCTCTTTCTCAATCACTTCTTTACGTGACAACATTTCCCGGCGCTCTTCTTTTTTCACACCAGCTAAATAATCGTACATTTTTAATCCGAAAGAAGCGGAAAACTTCCCGAGCGTACCTTCTTTATAGATTGGTAACAACATCGCTTCGGGATGCGTGACGTGCGGAGCATTATGATAAACAATTTCTCGTTCTCTTCCAACATCGGAAACGAGTTTTACTTCCATCTGTTTTAAATAGCGGAGTCCACCGTGCACAAGCTTTGTCGAACGACTCGACGTACCTGCTGCGAAATCTTGCATATCAACGACTAATGTAGAAAGTCCTCTCGCAGCGCTGTCTAACGCAATACCTGCTCCAGTAATTCCTCCTCCGATAATAATGACATCGAATTCACTTCGATCGAATGTATGTAATTGATGCGCGCGTTCTTCAAAAGATAATCGCTTCATCTGATTCGCTCCTTCTTTTTCTCTAACTCCATATTACCATTCCTACCCTTTTTTGTAGAACATTAAACGAAAAAAGCCGTCTGCAGCAAGGCTGCAAACGACTTATTGAATGAAGTAATCTTCCTCTTCTAACCATCGAGAAATTTGTTGTTCATCTTCTGGCCACGTTTCTGACCCTTTTTGGAACACTTTTTCCTCTTCTAATTCAAAATGACGTCGAATCGGATTCCAATGCCACGTTGAAAAATAGTGGACGTCGTTTTGTTCATGATACATATATCCTTCGACTGTCTCGCCATCTTTTTGTTTCAAACGCTCCATATAAGCGTCTCCTTCAATCGACACATCGTGCATTTCATCGTGTTGATAAACAGAAAGTAATTCAATTTCTTCTTCTCCTTGATATAAAAACGCTGTTCCGTCTTTTAAATACAATGTGAGGAAATGTTCTTCCGGCTTATCAAATAAAAAGACGCGTTCTCCCGTCACATAAGACGGTTGTAAAACACCCGTTTCTTCCTCTTTACCGATTAAATATAAATCAATTTGACCATGCGTCGCTTCTTCATTTTCACTCGGAGTACGTGTAATATATAAAGTTTTTTCTGTTTCTTTATCTTTCACAGAAAAAGAGACGAGTGCTCGTTTTTCAATGACAGAACGTTCTAAACGAATCGTTGCATCTTGATCATTGATTGGACCGATCAATGCTGAAATAATATCAGCGGGCAGTTCAATCGCTGCATAATCGTACAACCCGAGTCGTTTCTTTTTCGAAATGACGAATAATGGCGTTCCATCTTCATGCATAATAATGATGGGCAAACGTTCTCTCTTTAAAATGTCTGTTGCTGCTTCTTTCATATCTTTTTCCATTTGTTTCATATCTGATGTTTGTACGTAGCGGAAAAATCGATCCGCTTCTTTTTCATTCGATGGCGTAATATGAACAGATTCATAAAAAAGTGTTTGATCATTATCTTTCAAACTTTTTAATGTACGACCGACCGTCTCTTCATAAGAAGATAAATGCGTTGCGTACATATGCACACCGATGAAAAAAGCGAGTGTGAAAATCGCTAACCATATTATATTGCGTTTCACTCATTCACCTCTTTTCATTTCTTCACGTCCGCTAGAGAAAGTATCCCTCTCTCTTCGAACGAACAACTCCAGCCCATTTCATAAAGACTGAAGAAACCGCTCGACAAAAAAGATACTCTTATGTTACCACAAACTGAATGTGAGGAACTAGCCCCTTTGACAAACATTCTCAACGTTTTATGAAAAAATATGAAATTTCCTTCAAAATGTTAATAGATCCTTCCCATTTCTTCCATTTTCCATTTTTGAGTGTTTCTTTCTAAAGATAACTCTTTTCCTTCACTATAACATATGATCTTTTTCCCTCGAACACTCGGACAAATGAAAAAGGCATGAGATCAAAGGATATCCCTTCGACCTCATGCGCTCATTCTCTTTGACTCATTTATTTTTGTAAGAAACGATAAAGCATCATTGCGGACTCTCCACGTGTCGCTTCATTTTTTGGTAAGAAATAACCACCATTTCCATGAACGAGCTGTAATCCGACTGCTTGGTAAACCGAATCTTTCGCGAATCCACTAATCGATGCATCATCGCGGAATGGTTTCGGCTTTGCTACTAACATATACTCTCCATCTTTTTCATAAGCGAGTGCACGGATGAGGAAAGTCGCTACTTCTTCTCGCGTAATCGCTTCGTCTGGATGGAACTTTGCATCTTTCGTTCCGTGAATAATACCTACTTCAGCTAATGCTTCAATACTTGGATATGCCCAAGCGCGTGATGCAGGTAAGTCACGGAATGTGCCTTTATATGTTTTTGACGGTTCTACTGATAAACTACGTGCAAGCATGACGACAAATTCTGCTCGTGTAATTGAACGATGTGGATGATAATACCCTTCTTTATCCCCAAAAACAATCGCTTCATCAGCTAATGCTTGAATCGCTTCATAAGCTACCGTTTGTTGAATATCACGCAATGCAACAGGTGCTCGTTCTTCTTCTTGCGCAATTTCTTGTAATTCACCATATGCTGCTTCTTGTACGACATAACCTGCTGCGTCTTTTACAGTTAATGCGACTGTATCATTTTCCATTACAGCGTCTTTCACTTCGAATGAAAATGTTCCGTCGCGAGCAACGTCAACAAGTTGAAGCTCTGTTTCTTTTCCTGCTCGTTGTACTGTGTAAGATAACTGCATTTTATCATTCATATCGACTTCGCTACCTGTCAATGCTTCTTCTACTTCAACGAGATCGAAATATTGATCCTCTAATTGCCCCGTTACTGTACGTGTCTTTTCGTCATAAGAAACATTCTTAAATGTCGGCGCTGTCGATTTCACATAAATCGGTAACGCCATATCAGAAGCAACTGCTGGGCGACCTGTCAGTGGCTCTGCACTATAAGATAATAAATAGACACCATCTTCTAATGCGACACGCTCGGTCTTTTCATCCCATGGAATGTACGTCCCGTCCCAAGAAATATCGAATGTTCCTTCTTGGTTACCAAATGAATGGTGAATATATCCGAGTCGCGCAAGCTCTCCCGCTGCGATATCCGACGCTTCTAAATCAATCACTTCAATATAATTCATACCGACAGATCCGGTTAATTGATAATAAACGAATGCATCAATCGGCATCTCTTGATCATTGACTGGTAAATCCATCATCGTTGAACCGAAATAACCGACTTTCGTTGGCGCGACTGCACCGAAATCAATCGCAAACGGCATCGTCGCTACGAAATTACCTGCGTGATTGTACACGCGAATATACCCTTGCACTTCGCCTTTTTCACCTGTCGTATCTTCTACAGAGAAGACGAGACGCTCTTTTTTACCACTTCCAAGCGTCACTTCTTTCGTATCGAGGGATACTTGTGCATCGGTATCATTTTTAATCACATCTACAGATAAACGATACGTTGCTTTACGCGTCGTATTTGATTGTAAAACAATTTCTCGTTTATGCGTACTACCTTCTTCTGCTTCGACATAACCGAGAGCCATCGTTCCTTTTTTATGAACTGCTCGCTCTCCTTCAGCTGTGACCCATGCTTCTTGCTCCGTATAAACGAACAATTCAGGATCGATCGCAGCTGTCGGATGGACACGTCCTGCTCCTTGATCAAACACATCGTATGTTTCTGTATCTAACAACTCAGCTGTATTCGATAATGCAAGTTTCACATCCATCGGTGTCCATTCTGGGTGTTTCTGTAATAATAACGCAACGACTCCTGCGACATGAGGTGTCGCCATCGACGTACCTGTTTTTACATCATACGCTTTTTTATAGTCCGTACCTTCAAAGACAGGTACCGTTGATAAAATATTCGACCCTGGTGCAACGACATCTGGTTTAATATCGAAATGCGGAATCGAAGGACCTCGTGAGCTTGACGGTGCCATCTCGTCACCATCTGAACGTTCTGCTGTCACTTTTTCTACTTTGAACGTTCCTTCACTTTCTTGCAATGCCTCAAACAATGCTTGTCCATCTGTATAAGACATATCGAACACTGGAATCGCTTCAAATGATTCTCCTAAATGAACGTCGGCGATTCCTGGAGCGTTCGAACCGGTTTCGCTATTGTAAATAATGATCGCTTTTGCTCCAGCATCTCGTGCGTTTTCCATCTTCGTGAAAAATGGAATGTCCCCACGCACGACGACGGCTACTTTATCTTTCACATCGACTTGTTCAAAGTCTTCTTCTGTTCCAGCATTCGGAACAGCGACGAGTTCATACGTATCGTCTAATTGTTCTGACAAATTAGTAAGTAAAGTCGTCATCATCAAAGGCAATGAGTCATCATATGTGAAGTTACCTGAAGCAATCGCTACTTCTGCTTCATATGTATCTTCTGGCTTCGTTGAGTTTCCTACAGCAATACCGAGTGCTGCTGTTGCAGGTGTTCCCATCGTCTCACGGTTAGACCCTGAGTTCCCTGTTGCGATAACCGCTGTAACTCCTTGAAGTGCTGCGTTATTGATTGCAAATGATCCTGCATCAATTTCTGTATTAATCCCGCCACCGAGAGATAAGTTAATGACATCCATCTCTTCTTTTACCGCTTCTTCAATACCTGCGATAATGCTTGAAGTATACCCGCTACCATATGCTCCGAGTACACGGTATGCATATAAATCAACATCAGGTGCGAGACCTTTTACATTGTATGAATTGTTTCCGACCGCTGCGATCGTTCCTGCAACGTGTGTACCATGTGTCGTTTCAAATCCATCAGGACGCGCTTCTGGTGCACGTTCTTCTGGACGCGTTTCACTCGCATCATCATCTGCTCGTTCTTCACGATACGTGTCCGGATCAAATGGGACAAAGTTTTTCCCACCTTTATAAATAGGCTTTAAATCCGGGTGGTTCGGGTCAATTCCTGTATCAAGTACAGCAACTTTTACCCCTTTACCTGTAATTCCTTCTTTCCATAAACGTGTGACATCTAAAAACTGAGGTGTTTCAATCATTGAAATTTCTGTATCAAAAGACGTATCTTCCAATGCTTGTACTTTCACATCAGGCTCTACATGTGTAACACCTGGTGTCGCGAGTAATAACGGAAGTTGCTTTGCATCGATATCCATCGCAAAACCATTTAACACTGTTGAATACGTATGAGTCCATGAACTTTTCACTCCACGTTTATCTAACGCGCGTTTTACTTGTTTTTGTTGTTCGTAAACGGCGCGACGTGTAACCGCTTCATCGGAAGATGTATACGTCTCCCCGCTCAAACGCATAAGCCCTCCTGCTAC
>JASLGI010000030.1 GCA_030149685.1 Bacillaceae bacterium
TGACTCGACGAACGACGTAAATTATGAACTGAGTGAGATGGAAAAAGACACGCTCGGTGAAATTGGAAATATGTCTTTCGGAAGTGCGGCGACTGCGTTGTCGGCACTATTAAACCAAAAAGTAGAAATTACGACACCTACGACGACGGTTGTCAGCCGAGATGAGCTAGAAGCTGAGTTTGTTCAACCGTATGTCGCTGTAAAGGTTCGTTATACAGAAGGATTAAGCGGTGATAATTTACTCGTCATCCGAAAGAGTGATGCCGCTATTATTGCAGATTTAATGTTAGGTGGAGACGGACAAAGTCCAGATGAAGAGTTAAATGATATTCATTTAAGTGCAGTCCAAGAAGCGATGAATCAAATGATGGGATCTGCGGCGACATCGATGTCGACAATTTTTAATAAAAAGGTTGATATTTCACCACCGACGACAGATATTATGGATATTCAAGAAGATCAAGGAACGAACTATTTACCGGAAGAGAGTCCTCTCATCCGCGTGTCATTTAACTTAAAAGTCGGGGATTTGATCGACTCTGATATTATGCAACTCTTTCAGATGGACTTCGGAAAAGATCTCGTTTCAGAGCTTGAGCGTACGATGAGCGGAGGAAGCACACAAGAGAATCCCGCGGAAGAAACGGTTTCTGAACAGACGCCACTTGAAACGAGCACACCCGTTGATCCTGAGCCAACACCACAAGTAGAGCAGGTTGTCGATTTTAGTGAGCCTGTTCAACAACCGACGCAACAACAATCAATGCAACAACAATCAATGCAACAACCGATGCAACAACAGCAACCGATGTACGAACAACGACAAGTAGAGCAACCGAAAGTGAACGTACAACGTGCTCAATTTGCATCGTTTGAGCAACCGACACTTTCACCTGAAGAGTCTAGTAATTTAAACTTACTTCTTGACATACCGCTAGAAGTGACAGTGGAGCTCGGACGGACGAAGCGATCGGTTCAAGAAATCTTAGAAATGTCGAGCGGTTCGATCATTGAATTGGATAAGTTAGCCGGAGAACCAGTTGATATTTTAGTAAATAATCGCTATATTGCTAAAGGTGAAGTCGTCGTTATTGATGAGAACTTCGGTGTACGAATTACAGATATTTTAAGTCAAACGGACCGACTTCAAAACTTACGATAATTTAGGGGGTAATGACAATGGGAAAGAAAATTTTAATTGTAGATGACGCAGCTTTTATGCGAATGATGATCAAAGATATTTTAGAGAAAAATGGTTTTGAAGTAGTAGGTGAAGCAGAAAACGGTGCGCAAGCGGTTGAAAAGTATTTCGAATTATCTCCTGACCTCGTCACGATGGACATTACGATGCCAGAAATGGATGGAATTACAGCGCTGAAAGAAATTAAGGCGAAAGATGCAGGTGCGACAGTTATTATGTGCTCAGCAATGGGTCAACAGGCGATGGTCATCGATGCGATTCAAGCTGGCGCTAAAGACTTCATCGTAAAGCCGTTCCAAGCGGATCGTGTAATTGAAGCAATTGAAAAAGCGTTAGGTTAATTGAAATGAATCATCTTGTTCGAGTAATTTCACTTCTTCTAATGAGTAGCATCTTTCTTTTTTTCAGTCCCGACTCGGTTGAAGCATCTTCTGTTTCGGATTGTGTTAATGGAGAAGATTGCGAACAAGTAAATCCAACGAAAGTGGAAAAAAAGGAAGGACGCGATGAAACTTCAGTCGGTCCTACTTTTGGAAGCTACGTTAAACTCTTTTTCGCATTCGCATTCGTCATTGTCTTATTGTATGCGACGTTACGATTCGTCAATCGTCGAAACTTTCATATGTCGCAGCATCGTCTCATGCGCAATTTAGGCGGTGTGAGCGTCGGTTCTCAACGTTCGATACAGTTAATATCAGTCGGTAAAACGTACTACTTAGTCGGTGTTGGTGAAGATGTTCGACTGTTGAAAGAAGTGACGGATGAAAAAGAAATTGAACAAATTAAGAAGTATGTTCAAGAAGAGCAAGAAGATGCGCTGACAGCTCCATCTTTTTTAGCGGTCGATTCGTTTCGCTCCTTATTCAGTAAAAAGAAAGAACGTGATGTTACCGAGACATCAAATGAAGAAGTAAGATTTGATCATCTATTTCAAGAAGAGTTAGAACGTGTGCAAGAAAAACGAAAAGAGAAGGTAGCGCAAGTGATCGAGGAAGAGAGGGACCGTCATGAATGATTTGATGCAGTTATTTGCCGATACGGAAGCGACAAATGTATCGACATCGATTCGTCTTTTAATTTTATTGACGGTACTTTCGCTCGCACCAGCTATTTTAATTTTAATGACATCATTCGCTCGTATCGTCATCGTATTATCGTTTGTACGAACGGCATTAGCGACTCAGCAAATGCCACCGAACCAAGTGCTCGTTGGACTCGCTCTCTTTTTAACATTTTTCATAATGGCACCGACGTTTCAAGAAATTAACAACGAAGCGTTGACGCCTCTTTTTAATGAGGAGCTTACATTAGATGAAGCGTATGATAAGGCGAGTGTTCCGATCAAACATTTCATGAGCGATCATACGCGACAAAAAGATCTAGATTTGTTTTTAAAATACAATGAGGCAGATCGTCCAGAAACGGTTGAAGAAATCCCTCTTACGATGCTCGTTCCAGCATTTGCGTTAAGTGAAATTAAAACGGCATTTCAAATGGGTTTCATGATCTTTATTCCGTTTCTCGTCATTGATATGATCGTCGCGAGTGTTCTGATGTCGATGGGTATGATGATGTTACCACCTGTAATGATTTCGTTACCGTTTAAAATTTTGCTGTTCATCCTCGTAGATGGATGGTATCTCGTCATTCAGTCGTTACTACAAAGTTATTAGGAGGAAAGCTTATGTCAGCAGAAATGGTC
>JASLGI010000162.1 GCA_030149685.1 Bacillaceae bacterium
TCGTCTCTTCAATACTCACCCAACAGGTGCAATGCATAAAGACGAACGTTTAGAAGAAATTATGAAAGACGGTGGACTCGGTGAATGTGGTAACTCACAAAACTGTGTCGAAGCATGTCCAAAAGGTATTCCTTTAACGACATCAATTGCTTCATTAAACCGTGCAACAACAGTTCATATGTTTAAGAAATTCTTCGGAAGCGACCATATGGTTGACTAATGAAACTTTCTAACGACTACTTTGTTTATTCAAAGTAGTCGTTTTTTTGTACAAACTGATGAAACTTATAGTGAAATAGATGACAGAAATTATCGAGCAAGATACAATATAAGAGGAATGAAACGAATCGAAGAGAGGGGAATGTTTCAATGAAAGCAGCATATATCGAAGATTTTAATACGTGGAAAGAAGAATTTACTTTTTCGAGAGAGTTACCAGTACGCGTTTTTGAAACAGATATGTTTGGCCATGTCAATAATACCGTCGTTTTTCAATATTTTGAATATATTCGTATTGAGTTTATGAAGGAAAGCGGACTGATGGAACGTTGGACAAAAGAAGGTTCAACGACACAACCAGTCGTAGCGGATATTCAATGTGATTACGTACGACAAGTATTTTTTGGGGAAACGTTAACACTATATATTAAGCCACATGTCATAGGAAACAGCTCCGTCGATCTTCATTACAAAGTAGAAAATGACAAAGGTGAAATCGTTTATGTCGGTCGTGGTGCACTCGTTCAAGTGAACCGTGAAACAGGCCGAGGAGAAGCATGGGATGAAGAGTCACGTGAAATCTTTTTATCTTATGGAGCAAAAGAAAGAAAATAAAACGAGAGTAATATAAGAACAGCTTGCATGAAGTAGAAAAAGAGGCGACAATAAAGGGGATTATGGAGAATAAGAAAGTTAGAGGGATTTTGAATGATAGGACCTATCGGAGTTATTGATTCAGGAGTTGGTGGTTTGACTGTCGCAAAAGAAATTATGCGTGCACTACCGAATGAATCGATCATATATTTAGGAGATGATGCTCGTTGTCCATACGGGCCACGAACGACAGAAGAAGTCGCATCATTTACGTTAGAAATAGCAGAAGCGTTGAAATATTTAAATATTAAAATGCTCGTAATTGCATGTAATACAGCAACGGCAGCAGCATTACCTTTAGTAAAAGAAGCATGTCCTTTCCCAGTGATCGGTGTCATAGATCCTGGCTCTCGAGCAGCATTACATGCATCGGAGCAAAAGAAAGTTGTCGTACTCGGAACATCAGGGACCGTAAAAAGTGGTGCATATCATCAAGCCATTCATGAAAAAGAAGCATCGGCTGATGTACAAGCACTCGCTTGTCCGACATTTGTGCCATTAGTTGAAGAAGGGCTTTATAAATCAGAAAAAGCAAAAGAAGAAGTAGAAAAAACATTGTCAGTTTTAGATGCTTCGACATTTGATACAGCGATACTTGGCTGTACGCATTATCCATTGCTTGAACAGCATATATCTGAAGCGTTTCCAGCGCATGTCCGTGTTATTTCTTCAGCAGAAGAGACAGCACGAGACGTAGAACGTGTATTAAAAGAAAAAGATTTGTTATCGAAGGATGAACGAGCAACTTATCAGTTTTATACAACAGGAGATGTAAAGAAATTTCAAGCAATCGTAGAAGATTGGCTTCAAATAGAAAAGCCACAAGTTGAACGATTAGATTTACAAGCAGTGATCCAGTCAAAAGGAGAGAAGCTGCGATTTACTTAAGGAGGAAATGAATAATGACAATGCGTCATGATGGACGACAACTGGATGAGTTACGTTCAGTTACAATTGAACCAGATTATATTATGCACCCAGAAGGGTCAGTACTAATTACAGTAGGAAATACAAAAGTAATTTGTAACGCAACGATTGAAAAGCGAGTGCCTCGATTTTTACGAGGACAAGGAAAAGGTTGGATTACTGCAGAGTATTCAATGCTTCCGCGTGCAACAGCAGAACGTACACAACGAGAAGCATCACGTGGTAAAATTGGTGGACGTACGATGGAAATTCAACGACTGATCGGCCGTTCTTTACGCGCAGTCGTCGATTTAGAAGCACTCGGCGAACGTACAGTTTGGGTAGACTGTGACGTCATTCAAGCAGATGGCGGGACACGTACAGCTTCGATTACAGGAGCATTCGTTGCGATGACGATGGCTCTTGCACGTCTACATGCAGAAGAAAACTTTGAAAAGTTCCCAGTAACAGACTACTTAGCAGCAACGAGTGTCGGCTTACTCGATTCAGGAGAAGCAATCGTTGATTTAAACTATGTAGAAGATGTAGATGCACAAGTCGATATGAATATCGTCATGACAGGTGCTGGAGAATTCGTTGAAATTCAAGGGACTGGAGAAGAAGCGACATTTTCAATGAAAGACTTACAAGCGTTCCTTACACTTGCTGAAAAAGGGATTCGAGAATTAGTAGAAGAACAAAAACAAATCCTCGCACGTTACAATGCGCCAGTTGGGAGTTCAGAAGAATGAAAGAAATATTCATCGCGACGAACAATAAAGGAAAAGCAAAAGATTTCGAAGCATTATTTCA
>JASLGI010000253.1 GCA_030149685.1 Bacillaceae bacterium
TCGTTTCTGGACGCTCCATTTGATTGTAATTTAAAAATAACTCTAAATCTTTTTGCCTCGTATGATCAGCCATAAATTCTTTCATTGGAACACTCGCACGCTCATATGCTTCATCAAGAGTGATTTCTTCTTCAAACAACGGCGTTAACGCTTCTTTGTTTACTTCTTGAAAAGTAGGCGCCATAATAAAAAATGTTAAAAATAGCGCCAGGCCAATCAACACTTGGTTCGGTGGCATTTGCTGCGTTGCTAGAGCTGTTCGTACAAATGAAAGTACAATGACGATACGAGCAAATGAAGTCATTAAAATTAAAATAGCAGGAGCGAGCGATAAAACAGTAAGTAATAATAACAAACGGACAGCGGTTGATACGTTACCAGCGTCTGCACCTGAAAATGTTTGTAAAAAATCACTCATCTTTCTCTCGCTCCTTCTCGACAACTTCATTCATCTTCTTTTGACGTTTTCGCTTTGTATTCTCTAATTCTTTTTCAAACAACTGCTGAAAATTTGCTTCAGATGACTGTTCTTTCTTCTTCTTCTGTTGAAATAAATCTTTTATGTAATCGATAAGCGTTCCTTGTTCAGCTTGGTAAAGCTGCCCATCTTCTACAAGGCGACGTAAACGCTCTTTCTCTTCTTCATCTGTAATCTCTTTCAACAATTGAACCGTTTCACCAACACCTAGTAAAAGATATTGATCACCTATGACGACGAGTTGAACTGATTTATTTTGACCTAAAGGTACGCCACCAAGATTTTTCATCAATTTATGTTTTGTCATCTGTTGGTTTCTTTGATTGATGAAACGTAACAACCCATATAATAGAGCAATTACAAAAGCAAAAGCTAATAAAAGTTTGACATATGTCCAAAAGGTAATCGAGTTTTTCGTTTCAGCTACTTCTTCCGGTTGTTGTTCACCCTTTTTCTCACGGCACTCTCCTTCATCTTCTAAACAATCTTTAATCGATGGTTCTTTCGCTTGAACGAAAGAATCATATGAAGGAGTAGTGCCTAACAGTATGATGAAGAGAGAAATGACAGTGACGATACGCTTCATCATGCTCATCATCCTCATCGCTTTAACTTAACGCTTTTTCAATAGCTTCAATTACACGGTCTGCTTGGAACGGTTTTACGATAAAGTCTTTTGCTCCTGCTTGAATCGCATCGATGACCATCGCTTGTTGTCCCATTGCAGAACACATAATAATTGTTGCATCGCTATCTTTTTCTTTGATTGCTTTTAGTGCTGCAATCCCATCCATTTCTGGCATCGTAATATCCATCGTTACGAGATCTGGCTGAAGCTCTAAATATTTCTCAACTGCCTCTGCCCCATTTTCTGCTTCTCCTACAACTTCATAACCATTTTTCGTTAAAATATCTTTGATCATCATACGCATAAATGCTGCATCATCTACAATTAAAATTTTCTTGCTCATTTCAATACTCCCTTTCACTCATTTATTTTAAGTTATTCATTCGTTCCGTTTGGCTTAAAATATCTGTAATTCGAACACCGAAGTTTTCATCGATTACAACTACTTCACCTTTTGCAATATGTCGATTATTCACTAAGATGTCAACGGGCTCTCCTGCCAACTTATCTAATTCTATAATTGAGCCACCTGACATCTCTAATATTTCATGAACTTCACGTGTCGTTCGGCCTAATTCAACTGTAACTTCTAACGGAATATCCATCAATAAATTTAAGTTATGAGCTTCTTCTTCCTCTAATTGAGGAGGTTGAAATGCTTCGAATTGTGCCTGCTGTACATTTACTTGTGGTTGTGGCTCTCTTGGACGTTGTTGCTGTTGTAATGGTGGTGATTGTTGTTGCACAGATGATGGCTCTGACACATCAGGTGATGGACTCACCGGTGCAGGTGCTGGCTCACTCACTTGCTCTACCGGTTCTTCCACCGGTTGAGACGATTCTTGCTCTTGTTCATCTGTACCACCCATCATCACTTGCTCTAATTCTGAAACTAAACTTTTTCCAAAATCAATCGGGAAGAGTTGCATAATGTCCGAATCAATTAAGTCTCCTACTTTCAAATTGAACGAAACACTTATTAATGGACTCTCTTCTGGTAAATATTCAAGTCCTTTTTCTTCTTGAACATCCATTAAATCAGTCATCGGAGGTGAAATATCTACTTTTTTATTAAAAATAGTAGACATTGATGTTGCCGCAGAACCCATCATTTGATTCATTGCTTCTTGAACGGCACTCAAATGAATCTCACTTAATTCCGGATCTGGATTTAATCCATCTGAACCTAACATTAAATCTGCAATAATGGCTGCGTCACTCTGCTTAATGACTAATAAGTTTGCACCGCTTAATCCTTCTGTATACTCTACTTTCACAGCAACATAAGGCTGTACAAATTGTTCTTTTAATTCTTCACTCGTTACAATAGAAGTAGTCGGTGTCGTAATCTCTACTTTTTGTCCAAGTAAAGATGATAAAGCAGTTGCTGCACTCCCAAATGACATATTTCCAATCTCTCCGAGAGTATCAGCTTCCATATCACTCAAAGCTTCTATTTCTTCAGAGGATGAGGCTTCTTCTTTTTTGTTATCATCGACTACTCCTCCACTGAGTAGTGCTTCTATTTCTTCTTGTGAAAGAATGTCATCACTCATCATCTTCATCCCCTCCGTCTATAATAGTTTCAATAATTTGCACAGCCATTCGATTTTTTAGTTTTCCTGGTTGTGCTTTAAATTTAGGTATCGGTCCTACATTTACTGTGATGAGATCATTAACAGAACGGTCTAAACTAATAAGATCTCCTTTTTGTAAATAAAGAAAATCATGAATTGTCATCTGACTTCGACCAAGTTCTGCTGTCACAGGTAATTTCGCCTTCTTTAATCCTTTTTGAATCGCTTCACTTTGCTCTGGTGTCGGCTCTTTTTTGTTCGTTTGCATCCAGTAACGAACCGACAAGTTAGGCTCTAATGGTTCTAACACAACGTGTGGAATACAAATATTGATCATTCCGCTCGATTCGCCAGTAATAATATTAAAGGATATAACGACTACTGTTTCATTCGGCGAAATCATCTGAAGAAACTGTGGGTTTACTTCCATTTCTGCTAAGAATGGATCAATATCTGCTAATCCTGACCATGCCTCTCGCAAGCTATCAAATGAACGTTCAAAGAGATTTGTTAAAATTTTTGTTTCAATTTCAGTCAAATCGCCAGTGTTTTGTGGAGTACTTCCTACTCCTCCTACAAGCAAATCTAACATTGTATATGCAATATTAGGATTTACCTCCATTAAAATATTTCCTTCCAGTGGAGGCACTTCAAATACATTGATAAGCGTCATATTCGGTATTGAACGGATAAATTCTTCAAAAGGAATTTGATCCACAGACGCTACATTAATTTGCACATATGTCCTCAATTGAGCGGAAAAATATGTTGTTAAAAGACGTGCAAAGTTCTCATGAATACGAGTAAGACTTCGTATTTGATCTTTAGAAAATCGTAAAGCACGTTTGAAATCGTATTCTTTTACCCTTTTTCCTTCTTCTTCTTTCTTGATCTCTTCTGCGTCCATCTCGCCGGTAGATATCGCGGATAAAAGAGCATCGATTTCATTTTGAGATAATACATCGCCGG
>JASLGI010000047.1 GCA_030149685.1 Bacillaceae bacterium
AATCTAAAAAAAGAAGCCGAAAGACTTCTAACCGTAGGGACTACGGGGATAGCCTAATCAATTAGCGTTCGTTAGAACGCTGTACTTAGGAATCTCCCACTTCAAACAAACCTATGGTTTGTTAAGTGGTGAGTAGTTCAAGAGAGCTTTCAATTTGAAGTAACGAGCGATAGCTATGAAGAAGATGGAATTCCGCATATCGATATGAAGCGTCTTCCTTTTTCCAAAAAGTGATGGATGACGAAAATGAAAAGAGTCGTTATACTAAGAAAGATGAAAAAAAGGAGGCGTTTGTAATGCCAGATTGTCCAAAATGTGGGTCAAGCTATGTTTATCCGGACCGAGATATGCTCGTATGTCCAGAGTGTGCACATGAATGGGATCCAAATGCAGTAGCAGAAGTAGAAGAAACTGAAGAACGTGTATGGAAAGATGCTCACGGAAATGTCTTACAGGACGGAGATACGGTAACCGTTATTCAAGACTTAAAAGTAAAAGGTGCAAAAGAGCCGATTAAACGAGGAACGACAGTGAAAAACATTCGTTTAAAAGAAGGCGACCATGATATCGACTGTAAAGTACCAGGATTCGGTGCTATGGAATTAAAGACACAGTTTGTGAAAAAGATTTAAAGACGAAGCTATCGGCCAAGGTCGATAGCTTTTTTATCTTTTGAAATGTGTCAGTATTTGATACAATCAACGAATGATAACCGTTGAAGAAAGGAAGAAAAGATGGAACTTACATGGAAACAACAATGGTTCGGGAATGTACGCGCAGATGTTTTATCAGGGATTGTCATCGCTTTAGCACTCATTCCAGAGTCACTCGCTTTTTCGATCATCGTCGGGGTCGATCCAATGATTGGATTGTACGCTTCGATGGTCATGGCCATTGTGATTGCTTTTGCAGGGGGACGTCCAGGTATGATCTCTGCTGCAACAGGAGCGATGGCGCTTGTGCTTGCGCCGTTAGTCCGCGATTATGGGGTGGAATATTTATTTGCTGTGACGATTTTAACAGGAATCGTTCAAATTACTTTTAGTTTATTAGGTGTAACAAAGCTCATGCGTTTTGTCCCGAATAGCGTCATGATGGGGTTTGTCAATGCACTCGGTATTTTAATTTTCGTCACTCAAGTTCCTCACTTTTTAGGGGAAGGTTGGGCAACGTACTTTTATATTGGACTCACTTTAGTGATGGTTTATGTCATTCCTAAGTTTTTTACGTTAATTCCAGCACCATTGATTGCGATTGTTTCGTTAACAGTTGCCGCGATATGGAGTGGTGTAGAGATGAAGACGATCGGAGATACAGGCACGATCAGCGCAACATTACCGAGCTTACTTATGCCAAATGTTCCGTGGACGTGGGAGACGCTTTGGATTTTACTTCCGTATGCAGTCGCACTGTCGATTGTCGGTCTTTTAGAGACATTACTGACTGCTTCCGTATTAGATGATATTACAGAGACGAAAAGTAGTAAAAAACGAGAAGCTTTTGGACAAGGTATTGCAAATATGGTCAATGGATTTTTCGGAGGAATGGCAGGTTGTGCGCTTATCGGTCAATCGGTGATGAATATGCAAAATGGTGGGCGGGGTCGTCTATCGACATTAACGGCAGGTGTGACACTCGTCATTTTCGTATTAGTACTCGGTCAATACGTCATGCTCGTTCCGATGCCTATTTTAGTTGGGGTCATGTTTACAGTAGCGGCTGCAACATTTAATTGGCAAACATTTCGTTTCATTCGTCACGCACCACTATCAGAAACATTCGTCTTATTGTTAACGATGGTTGTTACGATATGGACGCAAAATTTAGCATTCGGTGTCGTTTCAGGAGTGCTTGTGAGCGCACTCGTATTTGTAGCGAATATTTCAAAAGTACGTGTAACAAGAGAAGGACATCGATGGTTCGTTGAAGGTCCGTTGTTTTTTGCTTCGACGACGCCATTTTTGCAACAAATAGAGAATATTGAAGGGGTCAATGAAATCGTCCTCGATTTTTCAAATAGTCATTTGTGGGATGAATCAGCGGTTGCCGCATTAGTAAAAGGAAAGGCAATTTTAGAAAGAAAAGACATTTCTGTGAAGGTTGTCGGATTGAATGATAAAAGTCGCCAATTGTATGATAAACTATTATTAAATGATTAAGGGGGATTCGACATGACGAAACGAATACTCGTTGCGGTCGATGGTTCCGAAAATAGCTATCGCGCAGCGGAAGAAGCGATTCAATTAGCTGATTGTCATAAAGGACATCTCGTTGATATCGTAACAGTTGCAAATATTCATGAGGCAAAAGACGATATTTTACGCGTCGGCGCAGCAGGGTTAGAGTTAGAACGACGTAAAAAAACTCAACCAGTAGAAGAGCGTTGTGAAGAAGAAGGTGTCGCTTATGAAGTGAATGTATTGCACGGTGAACCGGCACTAGAAATTTTGCGCCATGCAAAAGAAACAGATGCCGACTTTATCGTCGTTGGTACGCAAGGAAAAAGTCCATTTAAAGAAATGCTCGTCGGCAGTGTCAGTAAACAAGTCATTAAAAAAGCGGAATGTTCCGTCGTACTTGTTAAATAAAATGTAGGAACATCTCGCTAGATTAGAAAAAACACTTGAACGCAATGTTTAAGTGTTTTTCCTTATTTTAAATACTTTTAATCTTTATGATCTTGATTCGGTAAGATGATGATTTTTTTTGAGTTCACTAATTCACCTAACAATGCGTGACTACATGCGATGAAAAAGTGCGTCCATGAAGAAAGGTCAACGCTCGTCATCGCTTCGTCGACAATTGTAATGACGAAAAAGGTAATCATCGTTTCTAAAGCGATATGTACGTAACGCGGCCACAATTTTCCTTGGCTCGCCTCGATAAAACCAAAGATTAATTCTGCGAAAAAAGAGATGATAATATCGACGAGATAAAAAATGAGGAGGAATTTAAATAATGTAGCAATGCCTGGTGTATATTCACCCATAATGAATAAGATGCCATTATCGACGAGCATAATTGGAATGAATGTAATGATGAATGCAAGTAACATGAAAAAGCTGATCGTTAAAAAACCTAAAAACCCTCGCACGTAAAAACTCCTTTCTTGTTCATATATTACTACGACCTTTTCAAATTGTAAAAAAGAAAGGAAAAGATTCGTTATACTTTACAAAAGAAGTCGTTTTTTTCATTTAGTCATCATCACTTACCTGTTACACGTATTAAAAAAGGGACAACGTTTCAAGTCGAGACGAGCTCACTTCAATATGAATGAGTAAGTGAAAAGCAGTGCCAACACAGTTAGTAATAGACGGCTTAATCGAGTAACGGGTCCAATCGTCATTGCAGGAGCGAAGCGGGGTCAAACATTAAAAGTACATATTCATTCGATTGAATTCAGAGATTTAGGAGTTGTCGGTGATACAAGACTTTCTTAAGTGTGTAAACCTCATCCAGATAAAAAAATAATATCATCGTTCATTTTAAAGTGCCAAAATCACAAGAAAAAAGAGCTTGGAAATGATTCCAGGCTCTTTTGTATTACGAAATTCTTAAATCATCCGTTTGTTCATTCGAAGAACGGATTGACTCCCATTTTTCTTCAGTAACACGATAAATGAGAAAACGTTGATGTTCGTCTTCGTCTGTTAATTTAGGAATTTCGATATCGTATTCCGCTCGAAACGGTGTACTCGTTTCTAAAAAACGAATGTAGTCGAGTGTAGGGTAATAGAGGATAATGTCCGTCTTACGTGGGTAGTCGATACCTGATTGAATAATATTAGCAACGACTTGCTTAAAATTGTGTACGGTAAAAGGGTTAAAGAAGTAAAAGTGTGTATCTTCTGGCTTGATCGGATATTGTTCTGCGAGTACTTGTTTAAAACGAATATTTCCTTTGCCACGACGTACTTTTTGACGAAAAGTCAATTTGTTTTGTAGCGCTTCTTTATGCAATGTTTCGCTCATTTCAATTCCTTTGACAATGTTTTCGAATCGACTATGGATATAGAAAGGTACACGGCCTTTTCCACTGCCGAAATCGACGACGGTATCTTCTTTTGATAAATCATATTCCCAAAAGAGTGCGTCGAGTGCTGCATAAGGAGTCGGTTCGTAGCGATGGTGATGCTTTGATTTTTTTAAGTCGGTGCGCCAGCCATCTGTGTCGATTTGTAATAATTTTTCATAGTTTTGTACAGACAACGGTTTCTCTCCTTTTTTCATAAAATCATCCAATAGTATACTACACATTTCTATATAATCAAATGTATCCTATTAGTGGAAGAAATAACCATCAAAAACCAATTTTGTTTTGAAGTTTTAATGAAATTAGACGGATTTTATCAAGTGTGATACCCAGTACATATGAATGGTCTATTCGAGAATTAATGAATAAATATACATTTATAGATTATTCAGAAAATAAAAAAGAGTGACGTTTTACACTGAAATCAAACGTTTCAGGCAATAAAAGGAATGTTGTATTTGCAATGAATAAAAATTCAAAAGCGGTTGACATCTTCTTTGAAAAAGTTTACGATTTAATTATGTTTATTTTCGATCGACCTCCCTTCGTTTTAGAAGGGAGGCGGTTTTTTTATTTCGAAGGAGGTAGGAGAATGGGATCTAGTGAGGCGAAGGCTTGTAACCGTAAACAGTTTATGTGGGGTGTGCGTGATTGCTTGCCTACCGTTTTAGGTTATTTAAGCGTCGGTTTCGCAGCAGGAGTTGTCGAATATACGGCAGGTATGAGTATGTTGGAGATCTTTCTCGTCTCCTTATTAATGTATGCGGGCGCTGGGCAGTTTGTTGCTGCAGGGATGATCATTGCAGGAGCGCCACCCCTAACGATTATTTTAACAGTATTTATTATTAATATGCGCCACTTCCTATTAAGTGCAGTACTTGCGCCAGCTTTTAAAAAGCAATCGTTTTGGCAAAACTTAGGAACAGGTTTTTTAATAACGGACGAAACATTTGGAGTTGCTGCAAACCAAATGGCACGTAACAATGGACAAATCAATTATTATTGGATGCAAGGGTTAAACATTACCGCTTATTTAAACTGGATTTTAGCGAATATGCTTGGAGGATATTTTGGTCAATGGATTTCAAACCCGGCTGATTTCGGTCTTGATTTTGCATTAGCAGCGATGTTTATCGGACTTCTCGTTTTACAAATTTCAAGTCAAGCGAATTTACGAGTCGATCTCGTCGTTATCGTTAGCTCGGTTGTGTTTACAGTAATTGTAAGTCCTTACGTTGCAACAGGTATTAATGTCATGATTGGAGCAAGTCTTGCTGCAGTTATCGGAATGGTGGTGGAGAAATGGAACTTAACGCGACAATCTTCTTAATTATTATCGGAAGTATGATTGTAACAGCTCTTCCGAGAGTGTTACCAATTACTGTATTAAGCCAAGTAGAATTACCTTCATGGTTTATGAATTGGTTGAAATACATACCTGTAGCGATCTTGACGGCGATTGTCGTTCAAGAGCTTGTCCCACTTGAGGCAGGAGATACGTGGAATCCGAAGCATTTAGTCGCAGCAGTCATTTCATTTATTGTCGGTTTTGCAACGAAAAGTTTATTATGGACAGTTGTTGCAGGAATTGGGACAGTAGTATTGTTAAATTTTGTTATGTAAAGAAAGTCCGAGTAGTGATGCTCGGACTTTTTTGACGGACAAATAGTATTTGAAAAAAAGACTATCCATTTTTTTAAAAAGTGAAAATATGTCATTTATTCGTAGAAACGCTATATTTTTAATGATATAATAATAAGGTAAGGGGTGATAAGTTGAAACGAATAGTAGTAGCTATTCTTGTCATTTTGATAGTAATGTTTTTTCCGGCTGTTAGTGAAGCGAGTGATTATGAAGAATTACGTGATCGCAAAGTTCAATATGATGAAGAAAGAGAAGAGTTACTAAAGCGTCAAAAAGATGTACAAGAAGCATTAGAAATACAGAAACGCTCAACAAAAGCATTAGTAAATGAAATTGAGACATTAGAAAAAGAACGTCAATCTTTACAAGAAGAACTAGAGGAAGCAGAACAGTTATACATACAAGTGTTAGATGAGATTGACGAGTTGACAATATCGATTGAACGAGAAAATGATTCCATCGACGCGAGAGATCATATTATTCGGGAGCGGATGTTAGCGATGCAAGCGCAACCGTTAAAAGTTCACTGGTTATATCAAGTGCTAGGTGGTGAGTCTGTTATTGATACATGGGACCGTTACCAAAAGGCGAAGCAATTGATGCAGGCAGATCGAGAGTTAATTGAATCGCAAGAGCGCAGTGTTCGACAATTAAAAGATGAGCGTCAACAGTTTGAGCAAAAAAAGAAAGAAGCTGAATGGACAAAAGGGTATTTAGCAACTCAGCGTGAGTTATTGCAAGAACAAACGACGTATCAAAATAATTTATTAGAAAAATTACAATTACGCGAAAGCGAATTATCGAATGAAGAATCAAAAATCGCAAGTCGTTATGAAGAAAATCGTGAACGTCGAGAAGCAGTGGAAGAAGAAATGCAACAGCTGTTAAAGCGTCAAATAGAAGAAACACCGATTGATTCATCCCCTTCTGAAACGGCTTTAGTTGGAGCAACGCCAGCACCACCGACATTGACACCTTTACCAACCGAACAAATTCGTTGTATCGATGGATTAAATGAAGAACAGTTTCGTAAGCGTATGGGCGAAGCAGGTGTATTGAGTAATAGTGCGGATGCCATTTTACGAATTGCGACAGAACATCGGATCGATCCGGTATTATTTGCAGCGATTACTTTACATGAAACAGGAAATGGAACGTCCAACGCAGTTCGTTCATACAATAATCCTGGGGGAATGATGAATCCGAAGACGAATTGGTCAACATTAATTCGTTATCCGAGTTTAGATGCAGGATTACAATCTACTGCGAAGACATTAGATCGCCTCGTCAATAAAGGCGGGCTAAAGACAGTAGAAGCTTTAGGTAAGGTGTATGCACCTGTTGGAGCAGCGAATGATCCGACGGGATTAAACCGTCATTGGCCTTCTCGAGTGACTCAATATATTAATGAGTTAGGCGGGATGGCTTGTCAGTAATATAAAAAGTTCAATAAAAGAGGCTGGGACAAAACTTAGCCAAATAAAAACCCAGTATCCATTTATTTTTAAATAAGTGGGTACTGGGTTTTATCTTTGTGTACAAATCTTTCGAGCGTAGGTCGAAAACTTTAAAAAGAGTAACAAAAAGGACAGCCTTTGATAGAATTAAAGTTACCAAACCAAATTCTAAAGGAGTGTCCTTATGTTTAAAGATTATACTATGAACCAATTAGTTTTGCCAATAGATTTAGAGGTTTCTTTACAAGAAAATGATATTGCTTTTCACATTCATTATTTAGTAGAGAGTATTCCAAAAGAAGCCTTTCGACCATTTTTCAAAAACAATGGCTGTCCTGCGTATGATGTGACTTGCGCAACAACAAAAGTCAAGTTATCGAACAATCAACAGGTTTCGTGTAAAAAATGCTAATAAATCTTTATTTGTATGGAAACGTTCAGTTGATCGTTATCAAAAGAGTTTGATTGAAAAGTTTAATGAATTGTATGA
>JASLGI010000098.1 GCA_030149685.1 Bacillaceae bacterium
GATCGCGATATCTTCAAGCATCGCTTTACGACGATCACCGAATCCTGGTGCTTTTACTGCTACTGCATTAAATGTTCCGCGAAGTTTGTTTACAACGAGTGTTGCAAGTGCTTCACCTTCAACATCTTCTGCAATAATTAAAATTGGACGTCCTTGTTGAACGACTTGCTCAAGTACTTGTAAAATTTCTTGGATGTTTGAAATCTTTTTATCTGTAATTAAAATATATGGATTATCGAGAACTGCTTCCATTTTCTCTGTATCTGTTGCCATATATGCTGATGCATATCCACGGTCAAATTCCATACCTTCAACGACTTCCATCTCAGTTTCGAATCCTTTAGATTCTTCGATCGTAATAACGCCATCGTTTCCAACGCGCTCCATCGCTTCAGCAATTAAGTTACCTACTTCTTCATCCCCTGATGAAATTGCTGCTACTTGTGCGATTTTTTCTTTATCTTGAATTTTATCTGAAATGTTTTGAAGTTCTGCTACTGCTACTTTTACAGCTTCTTCGATTCCTTTACGGATACCTACTGGGTTTGCACCTGCTGTAACGTTTTTGAGACCTTCTTGAATCATCGCTTGTGCAAGAACAGTCGCTGTTGTCGTACCGTCTCCTGCGACTTCGTTCGTCTTAGAAGCAACTTCTGCTACGAGTTTTGCTCCCATATCTTCAAACTTATCTTCAAGTTCAATCTCTTTAGCAATCGTTACACCGTCATTTGTAATGAGTGGTGATCCGAATGCACGCTCTAATACGACGTTACGTCCTTTAGGTCCTAAAGTTACTTTCACTGCATTTGCTAATGTATCTACACCACGGAGCATTGCGCCACGTGCGTCTTCATTAAATTTAATATCTTTTGCCATTGTTAAAAAGTACCCCCTATTAGTAATTGTCTTCGTTTTTCTTCATACTATTATTCAATTACTGCTAAAATATCTGTTTCGCGAAGGATTAAGTACTCTTTACCTTCATGTTTCACTTCTGTTCCAGCAAACTTTGAGAAGATGATATTGTCTCCTTCTTTTAAATCGAAGTTTGTTTTTTCACTTACCGCAATAATACGTCCTTGTTGCGGTTTTTCTTGTGCTGAGTCCGGGAGAACAATCCCGCTCGCTGTTTTTTCTTCCGCTTCTACAATTTCAATAATGACGCGGTCTCCTAATGGTTTTAACAATTAAAACAACCTCCTCAAATATTTTCAGTTTCTTTTTTAGCACTCACTAATTAAGAGTGCTAACACATCTATTATATTAAATAATTTTGTAACAAAATGCAAGAGATACACTCAAAAAAATTTAAATTCGTTTTGAAACACGTTATGATAGAAAGAGCTTATGTTTAGGAAGGATGTCTTTATGAGAAATTGGATCATTTCGCTTTTAATGATTGGGACGTTTCTTTTGTTCCAATTTGCGCAAAAACCTGCTTTTGATTGGCTGTACCCTCTTTTCACCGAAGGAGAACCGACACAGACAAGTTTAGCAAATACGCTCACAGCAGCTGTTTTACTGACAAGTGCAGGTATGATCATCACTTTATTTTTACTTGCCCGTTTAAACAAAGATTTTTGGAAAGTTTTCGACACACCACGTGCTTCGACAAAAAATATTATCAAGTGGGGAGTTATCGGATTTTTATTAGCGATGGTCGCCCAAATTATTAACAATTTAATTACGGTTCAAATTACTGGAGAATTGAAAGGCTCTGAAAATACAGCACTTTTACTCGATCAATTTTCATTATCTCCTTGGTTTGCTTTAACGATTGTTGTCGTCGCACCGCTAACAGAAGAATTTGTTTTCCGTCGAGCAATTTTCGGTGAACTGTATAATCGCGTCGGATTTTTTATCGCCGCAACGATTAGTGGACTTCTGTTTGCTGTTGCTCATATGGATTTTACACATATTTTAAGTTATTTATTCGTCGCTTATATTTTCGCTTACACTTATGTAAAAACTCGCTCGATTTGGACACCGATTATCGCGCATTTCTTAATGAATGGCTTTGTCGTATTGTCCGCATATTTAGCGATGAAGTTTGCACCTGATGCGATGACTATTCTTTCATTGATGTTCTAAAAAAAAGATGCGCTTTTGCTATCGTTTTCCTATGAAAACTGCTAGCGAAAAGAGCATCTTTTTTAGTCTGTTTGTTGATCATCTGTCCGTAAAAAGTAAATAAGTGTTTGCAATTCAACAGATAAATCAATTGTATGAATACGAACGTCTGATGGTACGGATAAACGAACAGGTGTAAAATTTAAAATACCACGAGTACCTGCTTCTACGAGGCGATCTGTTACTTCTTGAGCAACTTTAGCAGGGACTGTTAAAATGACGACTTGAACATTACGTTCACGTAATTGAGTTTCAATCTCGTCTGGGTGATAAAGGGCAATATCATTAAATAAAGTTCCTTCATGAGGAGCTTTCGGATCAAAAGCAACGACGACGCGAATATTATGATTTTTCTGGAAATTATACTTTAAAATCGCACCGCCTAAACTTCCGACACCGACGAGTGCAACGTCTGTTTCTTCGTCTTGTTGTAACACTTTTCGGAAAAAGCCGACTAAATCATCTACATTATATCCATAACCTTTTCGACCGAGGGCTCCGAAATGTGAGAAGTCACGTCGAATCGTTGCAGCGTCTATTTTCATCGCTTTACTCAAATCTCCTGATGAAATTCGTTGTACACCATCTTGTTGAAACTTGCGTAAAATACGATAATAAATAGGTAAACGCTTCGATGTCGCTTGTGGAACGTTTGCTTGAATTTCGTTCATCATTAACCTCCTGAACTTACATATACCACTCATATCGTACCTTACACTCTTTTAATTGTAAAGACGAACAATTGCGACATGATGCACTTTCGATTACACTTAGTATAAGAATAGAGGTGTTTGTATTGATCATTTTACAAGTCAATGGCTTAACGAAAACATTTTCCGGTGAACCAATCATTGAAAATGCACAATTATCCATCCGTGAAGGTGACCGTGTCGCCCTTGTCGGACGTAATGGTGCAGGGAAATCAACATTTTTAAAAATTATCGCCGGCGAATTAAATAAAGATGCAGGACAGATCATCATGCCAAAAGATTTAACGATTGGCTATTTAGAACAACATGCGCACTTACATTCTGAACGAGCAATTTGGGATGAAATGATGACCGTTTTTGAACCACTCATTGCTTTAGAACAAGAAATACGCGCACTAGAACAACAAATGAGCACATTGCATCCAGAAACAGATAAAACGACATATGATGAAGTAATGAAAAAATACGATTATTTACAAAATGAATATACGACAAAAGGGGGCTACGTTTATGAAGCAGAAACGCGAGCAGTCTTAAACGGTATGCAGTTTTTTGAAGAGGATTACACAAAACGTGTATCCACGTTGTCAGGAGGACAAAAAACACGACTCGCTTTAGCGAAACTTCTTCTTACTCGTCCAAACTTACTCATTTTAGACGAGCCGACCAACCATTTAGATATTCAAACGCTAGAATGGCTAGAAGGATATTTAAGTGCATATCGCGGATCGATTTTGATTGTATCCCACGACCGCTTTTTCCTCGATAAAATTGTGAATGTCACCTATGAAATCTCACGTCGTCACGTGACAAAATACAATGGAAATTACAGTTATTATGTGACTGAAAAGGCGAAAAACTATGAAATTGAACGACGCCGCTTTGAAAAAGAACAAACAGAAAAAGCGAAACTCGAAGAATATATTGCGCGCAATATCGCACGTGCGGCAACGAGCAAAATGGCGAAAAGCCGTCGAAAGAAACTCGAACGTACGAACTGGATGGATGCTCCTGATGGAGATGAACGTTCCGCACGTTTTTCATTCACAACCGATCAACCGAGCGGACAAGACGTATTACAATGTACAAATTTATCTATTGGTTACGAGCAACCTGTTGCGAGCCAATTAAATGGACGTGCTTATCGTGGTGACCGAATCGCCATTGTTGGACCGAATGGTGTCGGGAAATCAACTCTTTTAAAAACGATTATTCGACGCATTCCACCACTTGCTGGCGAAATTTTTTATGGCACAAATGTCACTTTCGGTTATTATGATCAAGAACAAGCTACTTTACTTGGAAATGGGACTGTTTTGAGTGAAATTTGGGACGACTGGCCAATGATGAATGAAGGCGATATTCGCTCATTACTCGGTAGTTTCTTATTTTCAGGAGATGATGTTGAAAAACCTGTCTCCGCACTGTCTGGTGGCGAAAGAGCTCGACTTTCCCTTGCTAAGCTTATGCTTGAAAAAGCGAATACACTCATTTTAGACGAGCCGACGAACCATTTAGATTTAGATAGTAAAGAAGTGTTGGAAAATGCGTTAGAAGATTTTGATGGAACATTGTTATTCGTTTCACACGATCGTTATTTTATGAATCGTATCGCAACAAAAGTCATCGAACTGACCGAAGATGGCCTCGTCGAATATTTAGGTAACTACAATTATTACTTAGAGAAAAAACAAGAGATGTTAGAATTACAACAGCTAGAAGAAGAGGAAACAACTGTTGAAGTAAATGAAAAGCCTAGTATCGCGCTATCAAAAGAAAGAAAACGTGAACGTCGTAAAATCACTCGTAAAATTGAGCGACTCGAAAAAGAGCTAGCGACGTTAGACGATACGATCGAACGACTAATGGAAGAAATGAGTTCTCCTGAATTAGCAAATGATCATGTTGCTTTAATGGATTTACAAAAGCAAGTGGACGAAGCTTCAGAAGAAAAAGATCTTTGCGAAGTAGAGTGGTTAGAAACTCAAGAAACGTTAGAACAATTTGACCGTGAACAATAAAGCGATTCAAAATTTCTATTTGTTTTTTTAAAATCTCATAACTGTACGTTTTTTTATGCGCACAATTCCGGACAGATTTGCGAACGCCTGCGGGATTGCGAGTTCTTCCAATGCCACAGGCAAGCTCTTGAGAAAACTTGTTTAGGAAGTTGATAGCGACCCTCACGTATTGCATGCACGAAGGAATTGTTTGAAAATCCAAACATATATTATAGAACCACAATAAAAAACCAGACGAAAGGTCATTTCTTTCGTCTGGTTTTTTCTTCTTATTTCCATGAACGCATCGGCAAACTTGGATTTCCATTCATTGCTAAGTTACTTCGAATGCCTGCTACATACATCGCATGACCTGCCGCACCAATCATTGCGGCATTATCTGTACAAAGATGAATAGGTGGTACAGAAAATGGGATATGTTCTTTTTCTAACGCTTCAGTCAATGCCATTCGCAACCCTTTATTTGCTGAAACTCCACCTGCTGCAATTACCATTTGCACATCGAATTCTTTCGCTGCACGAACAGTTCGTTCAACGAGAACATCAATGACACTCTCTTGAAAACCTCGAGCAATTCGGTCTGCGTGAATCTCTTCTCCTCTTTGTTGTGCATTATGATGATAGTTCATAACTGCTGATTTTAATCCACTAAAACTAAAATCGTATGAGCCTTCTTCTAACCATGCACGAGGAAACTCAATCACTTCTTCAGCTGTTTGAGCCAATCGATCAATTTCTGGTCCTCCTGGATAAGGAAGTCCAATAACACGTGCAACTTTATCAAATGCTTCTCCTGCTGCATCGTCTCGTGTTTCTCCGATCTTTTCGAACTGACCATGGTCTTTCATCACAACAAGTTCTGTATGACCACCTGAAACGATTAATGCTAAAGCTGGAAACTTCATCGGTTCAACAAATGCGTTTGCATACATATGCCCTACAATATGATGAACACCTATAATGGGTAGTTGATGAGCAAATGCAAAAGCTTTCGCCGCATGAATACCAATCAATAAAGCACCAACTAATCCAGGACCTTCTGTAACAGCAACAGCATCCAACTCGTCTGGTGTAATTCCTGCTCGTTCTAACGCTTCGTCGATCACTAATGTAATTTGTTCTACGTGATGGCGAGAAGCAACTTCTGGTACAACTCCACCGAAACGTCGTTGACTTTTAATTTGTGAAGCGACGACATTTGATAAAATTGTATTACCGTTTTGTATCACAGCAGCTGCTGTTTCATCACAACTCGTTTCAATTCCTAAAATAATTGTCATTTCCATTCCACCCACATGACGAGGGCATCTTCGCCGTCGTCCGTATAATATTTTTTACGAATGCCTCCATCTTGGAAGCCATATTTCCGATATAAATTTTGTGCAACGTCATTACTTACACGAACTTCTAAAGTCATTCGTGATGCCTCTAAACTTTTCGCATATGCTATTGCTTCTTGCATTAAACGGTCACCAATCTTTCTTCCTCGATAATCAGGATGTACAGCTACATTCGTCACATGTGACTCTCCAGCGACAATCCACATACCGAAAAAACCAATGATCCGTTCATTATCCACTGCGACAATGTAATGTGCTAGTGGGTTTTGACCGACTTCATACATATACATACTAGCCGTCCATTGTGAGGTGAATGAAAGTCGTTCTACTTCCATCACTTCTTCAATATCTGCTAATGTCATTAAACGATAATCGATCATGACCGTTTACACGCCTTTTGCCAATTCGCTTCTGCTTCCGCTAAACGAGAATATTCTGGCACGAATGTATGAACGTCATCTTTTTCTGTTCGTTCCATCGCTAATGTAACAAGATCTGTTGCACGCGGTACCCAAAAGTTTTTTGGAGCGATTAGAAGCTCTTCGCCAAACGTCTCTAACAATGTATTTTTATAAGTTGCCACATCAATACCTGTAAATAAAATCGGCTCTTCAATCGTTTCTTTTAACTCTTGTAACCAATCCTCAAGGCTTACGTGACGCTCGGATATAACTTCTTCTACTCGTCCATTGTGTACACGATAAAGTCCTGTATACACATTGTTACGACGTGCATCAATGAGCGGACAAACATAACCGTTCACTGAATAAAAAGGTGCAGCCAAAATTTTCACACTCGGTACGCCAATTAACGGTTTATTCAATGTCCATGCTAATGTCTTCGCAATCGTTACACCGATTCGAACTCCTGTATAAGAACCTGGACCTTCTGAAACTGCAATTGCATCAAGATCTTTCGGTGTAACGCCTGCTTCTTGAAAAAGTCGTTCAATGACTGGCATTGCACGGTGTGAATGACGAATATTCATCGTCGCATTTTCTTCTATTAAAACGTATCCATCTTGAACGAGCGCTACTGAAAGCGGGCCGTTAGATGTATCAATCCCTAACCATAGCATTTTTTATCGCCTCGCATATCTTTTCAAATCGTTCGCCATGTGCTTCGCAACTTACATGACGTGTCGTTTCATCCACTGGTTCAAATCGTAGTGTTAAATATTCTTCTGGTAAAAAGTCTTCAATATACTGTGCCCATTCAACAACGCTAATGGCATCCCCGTAAAATAAATCATCCCAACCGAGATCTTCATATTGATCTTTTAAACGGTACACATCAAAGTGTTGAAAAGGAACGTTCCCTTCATATTGCTTTAAAATAGTAAATGTCGGGCTATTCACATTTCCTTCTACTTCTAACGCACGAGCAAGTGCTTGTGTGAATGTTGTTTTTCCAGCACCGATTGATCCTTCTAACGTAAGAACATCCGGTGGAGATAAATATTCAGCTACAACTTGAGCTAATCGTTCAGTATCTTGTAATGAGTTTAATTGAATCATCTCTTCATCGGTCCTTTCTATCCTTCTTAGTGTACCGAATTTTATACAAATTGTCTGCTTTGAAGTAAATATTAAAAAATGGCACAAAAAAACGACTTCTCTGGAAGTCGTGAAATGTTTATATAATGGCGGTCCCGACGGGAATCGAACCCGCGATCTCCTGCGTGACAGGCAGGCATGTTAACCGCTACACCACGGGACCATATAAAAATGACTCGCAACGACCTACTCTCACAGGCCACTACAGCCTACTACCATCGGCGCTGAAGAGCTTAACTACCGTGTTCGGTATGGGAACGGGTGTGACCTCTTCGCCATTGTCACGAGACATAGTTGTACGTTAAAAACTGA
>JASLGI010000124.1 GCA_030149685.1 Bacillaceae bacterium
GTCAATCTTAGCCACCTCCTCCTGCTATTTTCTTTTTCAGTCGGCTCGTATATTAAAATGCAACATACTGCCAATTCATTTTTTGAGTATGAAGTACAACTACAATTGTATAGTTGTAAAATTCAACTGTCAAGGCTAGATGTAAGCGATAGACCGCTTACAAAGCAAAAAAGAAAGACTCTCAAATTGTATATTTACTCATTGAGAATCTTTCTTTTTTAAATTACTTTTAAAAACATAATATTTATGAGCGTTTAGGAAAAATCAATTCATTCGTCCAATACGAAGATGCATCAATTTTTTCTGCTTGTCCAGTTTCATACAACCATCGTTGTAAATTTTCATAATAATCATCAGACATCGTAAAATCATACGTAAAACAAGGGATTGTCGCATCGAGCATTTTATTATCGAGTATATCGTTTTTCTCTCGATTCATATATTCAAAGTAAATTTCTTTTGCTCTCTCAGGCTGATCAAAAATAAAAATAATGCCCTCTCGATTATTCGAAAGGGCATTACGATTACTTTTCTTCTTTTTCTTCAGGTGCTTCTGCGACTTGGTCAGCAACCTCTTCAACTTCTTCGATTGCTTCACCATCTAAGTTTAATTCCAGTCGAATCTTTTTCGTTACTTCTTCAAAGATTTCTGGATGTTCTCTTAAATATTGTTTCGCATTTTCTCGACCTTGACCGAGACGTTCACCTTCATATGAATACCATGAACCACTTTTATCGATAATATCGTATTCGGATGCGATATCAAGAACTTCACCTTCACGTGAAATTCCTTCGCCATACATAATATCGACTTCTGCTAATTTAAATGGTGGGGCTACTTTATTTTTCACTACACGAATACGTGTTTTATTCCCAACCATATCATTGCCTTGTTTAATCGTTTCTCCGCGACGAACTTCTAAACGGACGGAAGAATAGAATTTTAATGCCCGTCCTCCAGGTGTTACTTCTGGGTTACCGAACATCACTCCTACTTTTTCACGAATCTGGTTAATGAATACTGCAACAGAACCAGTTTTATTGATAGCACCTGATAATTTACGAAGTGCTTGAGACATGAGACGAGCTTGAAGACCTACGTGTGAATCTCCCATCTCTCCTTCAATTTCTGCACGCGGTACAAGAGCGGCAACAGAGTCAACAACAACCATATCTACCGCACCACTACGGACGAGCGCTTCTGTAATTTCTAACGCTTCTTCTCCCGTACTCGGTTGAGATAAGAGTAAGTTGTCGACATCTACACCTAACTTCTTCGCATATACTGGATCAAGAGCATGTTCCGCGTCAATGAATGCGGCAATACCGCCTTCTTTTTGCACTTCAGCGATTGCATGTAAAGCTACTGTCGTTTTACCCGAACTTTCTGGCCCGTAAATTTCAATCACACGCCCACGTGGATAACCGCCCACTCCTAAAGCAGCGTCAAGTGCAACAGATCCTGATGAAACTGTTTCAATTCGACGATCACCTTGATCGCCCATTTTCATAACAGCACCTTTTCCAATTTTTTTATCAATTTGCTTCAGTGCCATATCCAATGCTTTTTGTTTCTGTTCTTTATTTACTTTCACGTATTTTCCTCCTTGCCGTTCTTAGCTTCTTCTACTATACCTTTTTTGTTTGCAAATAACAACAAAAAAGAGAACACATATTCGTTTTTTTGAAAAAACGGCGAGTTTTTATAATTGTCTTAAATGAGTTATTAAATAGTAAAGAGCAAAGTGTGCTGCACGTTCGCGATTCACATTTCTTTGATCGGATAAGTTTAACTCATAAACACTCGTTTTCTTTGGACAAGCAATACCGATATAGATCGTTCCTGCTGGTTTACCATCATGTGGATCTGGACCGGCTGCCCCTGTTAACCCGATTCCTATATCAGAATGAAATTTTTCTCGAACACTTTCTGCAAGAGCCTTTGCGCATTGCTCACTGACAACACCGACATTTTCTAACCATTCATAATCAATACCTAGCTGTTCAGACTTTGCTTGTATATCATAAACGACTGCACCGCCTTTTAACACAGCACTCGCCCCTGCTTCCGCTGCGAGTTCAGACATGAACAATCCTGCAGTTAAACTTTCTGCAGCACTAATTGTTAATTGACGTTCTTTCATCATTTGTAATGCTTTTGATGGAAGTGTTTCTCGATCGGTTCCGAAAATATACTCTCCTAATTCTTCACGAATTTCTTCTTCAACAGGAGCTATCAAACGATAAGCTTCTTCTTCTGTTTTTGCTTTTGCGGTAAGGCGTAAATTGACGACACGTAAATTAGCAAGAGGCGCAATCGTTGGATTCGTTTGCTTTTCTAAAAGTTCTTCGATACGTGTTTCTATTTCAGCTTCACCGATGCCATATAAGTTTAACGTACGCGATACGATCACCTCATTGTTTTTTTCAACACCTAACAAATAAGGGATTGCTTCATTTGTAAACATCGGCTTCATCTCATGTGGCGGTCCCGGGAGTAAAATGTATGTATGCTCCTCGTCTGTTACTGCCATTCCAGGTGCCATACCTGTTATATTTTTTAAAACTGTAGACCCTTCAATGACGAGCGCTTGCTTACGATTATTTTCTGTCATTGGACGTCCAAGACGCTGGAAGTAATGTTCAATATGATCCGATGCTTCTTTATTATTTGTTAATGAAGTACCTAGCATTGAAGCAATTGTTTCTTTCGTCATATCATCTTTTGTAGGACCTAAACCTCCTGTAAAAATGATTAAATCTGCGCGACTTTGCGCTTGACGAACGACATCTTGTAAACGATTAGGATTATCTCCAACGACTGTATGATAGTAAACATCGATTCCTACTTCAGCTAAACGTGCGGAAATAAATTGAGCATTCGTATTAGCAATTTGACCTAATAATAATTCGGAACCTACACCGATAATTTCTGCTTTCATCTTTTTTCCCCTTACATTGATTTCGTTAACGCTTGACGGTTTTTATAGAAATAGTCAATTCCTGATAAAACAGTAAAGAATAATGCGATATAGAGCATTATTGTACCGAATGGCACATTCATTGCTTCGAAAAATGCGTTATTAAAAAGTAATACAATAATAGCGATTAACTGAGTAACCGTTTTGATTTTTCCCATAGAACTTGCAGCAACGACTTCACCTTCACCGACTAAAACGAGACGAAGGCCTGTGACAGCAAACTCACGGCTTAAAATAAGAATAACAACCCATGCAGGCGCTAATCCCATCTCTACTAAAATAATTAAAGCAGCGGCTACGAGTAACTTGTCCGCTAATGGGTCTAAAAACTTCCCCATATTTGTAATTAAATGATGTTTACGTGCTAAATATCCATCTAACCAATCCGTCATTGACGCAAGTACGAAAATAAGTGCACCGACTAAATGTTCTAATGGCATCTCTGTTCCACCAAATGAAACCGTTGACCATCCAAAATCAACAATCATAAAAATCATAAAAATTGGAATCATCAACACGCGAGATAATGTAATTTTATTTGGCAAATTCATATTTGTTGTTCTCCTTTACTTTATAAGAGAAAGAAAATAGTCATCTCACTCGATGACTATTCCCCTTTCTTTTCTGTTGGTTCGTATTCAATCACGATGTTTTGTGTGATCTTATCTGTTGGGAAATCAAACTTTTCACCGTTAACGAGGATCTCTGTCGCTTGAGCACGTCCAACACGAATACGTGCGCGTGTTGAATTTGACATATCTACTTCAACTTCGTCACCTTTCGTTAAAACACGAGCTCCTTCTGGTAAATGTTCTTTCCCAGCTTCATCTGTTACACCAATCCATGATTCATCAGATGTACGAATCGTGAGAACAAACTGTTCGGCCTCTGATAAACGATATGTCGAGGTTTCTCCTGCTGTTGATTGTAATTCAAGTGTTCCTTCTTCAGAAGTTTTTTCCTCTTCTTCTGTTTCTTCTTCTTTCTTCGCTTCTTCTTTTTCTACCTTATCTTTTTTATCTTCTTTCTCTTTTGTCGCATCTTTCTTCACTACATCTTTTTCTTCTTTTGCATCTTCTTCGTCTTCAACAACGACTGGTTCTGTTGAATCATCTCCACTTGGCTGTTGAACTGTTACTTCTTCGCCGCTGTTAATGTCTGATTCTGTATCAGTTGCTGGAGCACTTGCTTTATAGACAAAATAAATAATAGCAATGATTGCAATAATACCAATAGCGACACCGATTTTCGGTAACCATTCACGCATATTGCTGCTCACTTCAAAGCTTGGTTTTGCTAATGGCTCTTTCACTACTTGTTGTTCTTCTTCTTTTTTCTCTACTTCTTCTTCACGCGAGCTATCGCGATACATCGATAGCACTTCTTCCGGATCGACATCTACTGCCTCGGCATATTGTTTAATGAATGCACGAACGTAAAATGCTCCTGGCATATTGCTATAATCTTCTTCTTCAATGTTAGCGAGATATCTTTTTTGGATTTTCGTAATTTCTTGTAAATCTTCTAACGTATATCCTTTTTGTTTTCTCGCTTCTTTTAAACGTTCTCCTAATCCGGTCACGGATAACACCTACCTTATCAAATATTAAATATACTGTTTCGATTCATTTGTTCATTACGCCTCAACGGTTCATACGTAATGACTTCATCAGGAGTTTTTCTCAGTTCGATAATGTAATCAAAATCATCGAGCGTATAATCGGTTCTTTCGATAAACATATCGGGATGTTCAACCACTTTAACAGCTGGCAGTTGCATCATTTCTCGAACGAGCTGCATATGCCTTTCATCCCCTGAATTTTTTGTAACAACTCCATCTAAAATGAAGATGTTATTCGGTGAAAACTCGTCTCCTGCTAAACGATTTCGCACCGTTTGCTTTAACAATGTAGAAGATAAAAAGACCCAACGTTTATTCGCTGATACGCTTGCCGCAACAATAGATTCTGTTTTTCCGACACGTGGCATCCCACGAACACCGATCAATTTATGTCCTTCCTTTTTAAAGAGCTCAGCCATAAAGTCAACGAGCATACCGATTTCTTCTCGAACAAATTGATATACTCTTCGGTCGCATTGGTCATCTACACAATCGATATACTTTCCATGCCGAACGGTTAAACGATCACGCAAGGTCGGTTTTCTAATTTTCCGAATCGCAACTGCATCCATTGTAGAAGCAATTAATTCAAACCTTTTCACTTGATGATCATTGTCGCAACGAAGTAGCATTACTCGTCGATTACCACCTACTCCGTTAATCGTTACAATGTTCACGCGTAACATACCGAGCAAGGAAGCCATATCGCCGAGCAAGCCGGGACGGTTAATAACGATTTCATACTCTAAATACCATTCGCTCACCTTTTACACTCCTTTGTCGAAGCTCTCTCTCTATCATATCGGATAAAGATACGACTGAAAAGAGGGAAGCAGGTAATTATCCGATAAACCAACCACCATTGACATTTAATATTTGTCCGGTCATATAATCTGCTCGTCCGCTTAATAAAAAGCGCACAACTTCTGCTATATCTGATGGTTTTCCGATTTCTTGTAATGGAATCATTTCTTTCGCCATTTCTTTTTCATCTTCATCAAATTGTTCATTCATGCGCGTTTCGATCCACCCGGGAGCAATTCCATTCACACGAATCCCACTGCTAGCTGATTCTTTCGCATACGCTCGGACAAATGCATGTTGTGCTCCTTTAACAGTTGAGTAAACAACTTCATTTGCTGCACCTGTCGTTCCCCATATAGAACCGACGAACACTATATAGGAACGTTTGTGATGGCGCATTTGTTCCGACATTCGACTAATCAAGCGAATAGGGTTTTGTCCATGTACCCGCCAAAGCAAATTCATTTCTTCTATCGTCGTTTCTGACAAAAGTTTCAATAATTCATGACCGTTTGCTACGACTATTGCTTGAATACTGAATAGTTGATCAGCTAAACAATCTGCAGCTTCTTCTTTCGTAAAGTCTGCTTGTACGAGTAAAAATTGTTGCTCAGGATATTGCGTAGCTAATTCGCGTTGCAACTTTTCTACTCGTTCGTAATTGTGCGCATAATGTAAATAAATCGACCAACCATCTTCTGCTAACTTTCGAGCTGTCTCACTTCCAATATCTCCCGAAGCACCGAGAATTACGGACCATTTCATTCGTCTTTTTCCTCATGAATTGCAAAAATTGTTTGACGCTCTTTCGGTTGAATATATGCAAGTGCGCGTTTAATGTCTTCTGTTGTTAATTCAGCTAAAACTTCTAATGTATCAAACACATTAGATTTTGCGAATGTATAATGAGTAAATTGATTAGCAATAAACTCTGGTGAATTAAGCGCTCGAATAAATTGGCCTGTTCGGCGACGGATTAATCTTTCAACTTCTTGAGGGTCAATGACTAACTCTTCTAATGTTTCTTCAACTGCATGAATAAAGGCCTCTTCTTCATAAGTATCCGAACTAATAGAAACGAAACCAAAGCTACGCTCTAATGTGAAATGATAACCGAATGATTCATCAATGACACTATTTTCATATTGTTTTTCGAAAAATGATGAGGAAGTACCGAATAACGTATCTAAGCCGATAGACATTGCTAAATGTAGTCGCAAGTAATCTCGCCCTGTCACATCTACCTCTATTACTTTTCTAGCAATATTTACTTTTGGCTTCATGACATCCATTTTTTCTGCACGATAAGCAATAAAAGCTTCTTCTTTTTCTTCGGGTAAAAAGCGTTCAATCGTCGTTGCTGCATCAAATGTTTTCTCCTCTTGATTACGACGAATTTGTTCCATCACTCGTTCCGGTTCAACGGCACCGACGACACAAAACACCATATTGGACGGATGATAAAACGTCTCATAACACGTGTACAAATGTTCCGCTGTAATTTTCTCAATAGAATCAATCGTCCCAGCAATATCGATACGAACAGGGTGTTCTTCGTACAACCCTTCTAATGCGCCTAAATAAAGACGCCAATCCGCTGAGTCTTCATACATTTGAATTTCCTGAGCGATGATTCCTTTTTCTTTTTCCACTGTTTCTTCCGTAAAGTAAGGGTCTTGTACAAAATCGAGCAACGTTTCGATATTCGTGTCGATTTGATCTGTAGCTGAAAATAAATAAGTCGTTCGAGTAGCTGAAGTGAAAGCGTTCACCGATGCACTTTGTTCACTAAAAACATCCATTACATCTCCTGCTTCACTTTCAAATAATTTATGTTCTAAGAAGTGAGCGATCCCATCAGGTACAGTGATTGGACGCGCTTGTCGATGTGGGATAAACTTCCGATCGATCGATCCATACTTCGTAGTAAACGTTGCATAAGTTTTTGAATATCCTTTTTTCGGAATAATAAAAACAGTTAATCCATTCGGTAATACTTCTGAATAAACAACTTCATCGACTGCTTCAATTTGTTGTATTTTCACGACGAACTTCCTCCTTCGGTCCTAAAACATAAATTAATTCACAAGTGGCTTTTTTCATTACTCGTTGAACGTCTTCGACGGTAACATCTTCCCACTTACGAGCAATTTGATCGGCATTGACTTCTTCAAACAATGGAGAAAACTGCTCAAATAGAAAAATTTGACCTCGTGCTGTATCAAATGCACTTTTTAAGCCGTTTTTTAATTGCTTCTTCGTTTGAGTAAGCTCTTTTTCTACAATCGCCCCATGCTGCATTTTAGTCATTTCTAAATCAATCAACGTTAACGCTTTTTCTTCATCTTCTGGATCAATTCCAGCACTAATAAATAAAAGTCCGTAACGAGAAGAGTAGCTACTTGTGATGGAATAAGCTAAACTTTCTTTTTCCCTCACATTCAAAAACAATTTACTATGAGAAAAGCCGCCTAAAATACCGTTCGCTACTTGAACAGCAAAAAAGTCTTCATCCTCATAATAAATCGGTAAACGATATCCGATTTGCAATTGACTTTGAGCCATTTTTTGTTTTTCTCGAATGTAACTATATGACACACATTCTGTCGGAGGAGAATACTCTGAGATTTCTTTCTTTTCTGGTTGTAACGGAAAATGCGTTCGAATACGTTGTTCGATTGTTTCTACATCAACATCTCCTACAATATAAATACTTAAAGTATCTTCTTTCAACATTCTTTCATACTCTTCATAAAGAGAGCTTGGCGTTACATTGCTGACCGCTTCTTCTGTACCATATTTTGATTGAGATGCTGCATCATTTGGGCGCATCCATTCTAATAAACGTTTACGAGCAAATCGTTCTTTATATTCGTAAACAGCTTCCATTCGTTCAATGATCGAATGCTTTTCTCTCTGGACTGTCGCTTCATCAAAAGAACGTTCCGTAACATTTGGAGAAAAGACCATTTCTTCTATGAGTGACCACCACTGATCAAAGTGAGTAGATGTTTGTGTATATTTTTCGTGAATCGTTTCACTAAACAAAATAAACCGATGGCTACTTCCTTTCATGCGAACATCGGTAAATAATGACACACCATATAAATCATCTAATTGCTGCTTTAACGATCGATATGTCGGAAATTGCTCCGTCGAATCTTGTAATACATTAGATAATACTGCTCGATGAGCTGCTTGTTCCGTTTCATAAGGAGTTTCCCATTCAAACATCGCTGTTACTGTTTTAAATTGTTTTGTTGGACGTACATAAAGCGTCACCGCATGATCAATCGGTATTTTTTTAAACATAATTCCACCTCTAAATTATCAATTTTACATACAAAAAGAGGTCACTTTAGCAACGGATGCTAACTCGTGCCTCTCGTTCAATCATTTCGTGCGTACAACTTGAAATTTGAATTTATCTGCACGGAAATAGTTTTTAGAATAAAGAACGACTTCACCTAAATCATTATAGTGCTTTTGATAAAGCGCAAGTAACGGAACATCTACTCCACAACGTAAATGCGTCGAAGCTTCCTCGTCATATCCGACCGGTTCAATTTGTGCAACTGCTCGAACGATTTGTCGCTCACTCGTCCTCTCAATTGTTTCAAAGATAGAATCATTGTATAACCCCTCATTATCAAGTGGCACTTGTTTCGCATACGCATAATCAATACAATAAACGACCGGAACATCGTCTGCTGTTCGTACACGCTTCATCGCTACTAACGGTTCTTTTTCTTCCATTTGAAAAACTTCTTGTAACTCTTCATCAACAGCGAACTGCTGAATGTCTAAATAAATCGTCCCTGGCTCACTACCCGCTGCGCGAATCATTGAAGAAACACTTGCAAGCTGCTCAATTCCCGCTTCAAACAATGGTTGAGCATTCACAAAAACGCCCACTCCATAACGTTGCGTGACATATTCTTTCTCTTCAAGCGTATCTAATGCTTCTTGAATGACAGAGCGTGTCGTATTGAATTCACGCGCTAATTCAAAATCAGATGGTAAGCTTTCGTGCTCTGCATATTTTTGTCGCTCTAACTGCTGAATTAATGCGTTAACTACTTCGTGAACACGTTCTAACTCTTGATTCGTCAACATGAAGTAAAACCTCCTTTTATTTTACTGACTATTTATACTATACGATATTTTCGCTCACTTTATTTAGAAAAAGATTTCCCCGCTTCAGGCGAGGAAATCTTTTTCTCCTTCTTAATATTCCATTAAGACCGGGATAATCATCGGACGACGTTTCGTACGTTGATATAAGAATGAACTTAAAGCATCGCGAATTTCCTTCTTAATATCAGACCATTCAAAACCTTTTTTACGAATCTCTTTTTCGACCACTTTACGGATCAATACTTTTGACTCTTCTAACAGTTCTTCAGATTCACGCACGTAAACAAATCCTCGTGAGACAACTTCTGGCCCTGCTGCAATCGTACGTTTTTTACGATTTAATGTAACAACGACTGTAAAAATACCATCTTGCGAGAGCAAGCGACGGTCACGTAAAACGATATTTCCGACATCTCCTACGCCGATACCGTCGATCAACACATTACCTGCTGTAACACGTCCTGTCATACGGACTTTCCCTTTACGGTACTCAACGACATCTCCTTTATCCGCAATAAAGATATCAGATTTTTTCATCCCTGTTTCTTGTGCTAACTTAGAGTGTGCAATCAACATACGATATTCACCTTGAATTGGCACAAAGTATTTCGGACGCATTAAGTTTAACATTAACTTTAAATCTTCTTGGCTTCCGTGACTAGATACGTGAACATCACGTTTGCTCGTCAATACTTCTGCCCCTTCTTGTGCTAAATCATCCATGATACCGTACATCGTTAACTCCATCATCGGTGCTGGTGTGAATGTAATAAGCACTGTATCTGTTTCACGTACGTGAATATATTTATGACGTTTACGAGCAATTTGCCCGAGTGCTGCAAGGGGCTCTCCTTGATTACCTGTAACGATAACGACAATCTCATCATCACGGTAATGATCAAGATCCTTCACCGATACGAGTGCATCTTCTTCTACGTGTAAGTAACCATGTTTTACACCAATATGGAAGTAACTTTCTAAACTATCTCCAACAACAGCTACTTTTTTACCAGACGCATAAGCAACATCTAACACTTGCTGAATACGGATAAAGTTCGAAGCATATAATGCAACGAGAATACGCCCTTCTGCTCGATGGAAAGTTTTATTCAGGCGGCGCTTAACGACGAGTTCTGATGTTGTATACCCTGGTCGCTCTGCTTCTGTTGAATCTGACAGAAGCATGAATACTCCTTCTTCCCCAAGCATGGCCATTTTCGCCATATCTGGACGATACGGACCTTGCGCAGACTGGTCGAACTTGAATTCTCCTGTATGAACAATGGCACCTTCTGATGTATGGAAAACGACACCGAGTGAATCTGGAATACTATGCGTCGTATGGAAAAATGTCACATGTGTACGTTTGAAATTCATCCGACTATTGTTCGTCACTTCAAAAAATCGAATCGATGATGGTGCTGGATTTTTATGAAGATGTTCTTTTGCAAGCGCAATCGTTAATTTCGAACCGTATACTGGCGCTTGAACTTTCTGTAATAAATATGATAAAGAACCGATCGCATCTTCGTGTCCGTGTGTTAAGAAAATTCCTTTTACACGATGTTTATTTTCAACAACGTATGAGAAATCAGGAATAACGATATCAATTCCGAGCATTTCTTCCTCTGGGAACATTAAACCGGCATCGACGATAAACATCTCGTCATCGATTTCAATCACATACATCGATTTACCGATTTCTCCTACACCCCCAAGGGGAATTACTTTAATTATTTCGTTTTTTATTTTGGTCACATAAGTTCCTCCTAAATATAATGAATCTAAAATTTTATATGAAATCACTGTTTTTCACTTCAGTGGTTCTATCATTTATTTTTCATCCCGTTCAACATGACTATATTCATTATACGCAAGTCTGAACGACTGTACAAACAAAAAAAGCTGAACTTCTAGTGGAAAGTCTTTTTCTTTTCATTGTAAGCGGATACTTTCGGAGTTTAGTTCCATTTCAAGTGTTAGGAAGTGATGAATACGTTACCCTAAATGAGATCTTATATTGTTATACTTATGACTTAATAATTTTTTTCATAAAAAGACGTATGTTTTTTATGTACGCAATTCCATTAAGTTTTGTGTAAAAACCCCAATATTATTATAGAACTGAAATATTTCTGCATAAAAAAACTGTCACGAAAGGAAAACTTCTTTCATGACAGTTCGATTTATCGGAATATCTCTTTCTTGTCTCGCTCCCACTTCTTCCAAGCCTCATTAAAACGATCGACATCTTGAAGTTCAATGAGTGGTAAACGAACGTCGCCTACTTCAATCCCTTGTTGATTCAATGCATATTTTAAAGGGACCGGATTCGGCTCTTTAAACAACGCTTGAAACATCGGAAGTAGTGCTAAATGCATTTTAGAAGCAAGTGCTACTTTTCCCTCTTTATACGCTTGAATCATCTGTTTCATCTCATTGCCGACAATGTGGGATGAAACTGAAATAATTCCCGCTCCACCAATTGCAAGAAGAGGTAATGTTAACCCATCATCTCCACTATAGACTGAAAATGACGCATCTGTTCCATTCATAATAGCAGCCATTTGCTCTAAATTGCCACTTGCTTCTTTAACTCCTTGAATGTTTGCAAAATCTTTTGCTAAACGAATCGTCGTCTCTGCTGTCATATTAATGACTGAACGCCCTGGAATGTTGTAAAGCAAAATAGGCAATGTCGTTTCTTTCGCAATCGCACTAAAGTGTGCATAAAGCGCTTCTTGATTCGGCTTATTATAATAAGGAGTCACGAGCATTACGCCGTCAACACCTATTTGTTCTGCTTCTTTTGTCAACTCAATCGATTCATACGTATTGTTCGTCCCTGTTCCTGCGATTACTTTTACACGTCCTGCTGCTTCTTCTAACACCCATTTAAGCATTTGACGCTTCTCTTCGCGCGTAACAGTTGGAGACTCCCCTGTCGTACCGTTGACAACAATCGTATCTGTTCCATGATCGACTAAATGGTTAACGAGAGCTTTCGTTAATCCTTCATCAATTTCCCCTTGTTCATTAAATGGCGTCACCATCGCCGTTCCAATATCACCTAAGTTCAACGTATCTCCACCCTTTCTTATATTGACCTTATTCGATTAAAGCTTCCGCGATTTGTACGGAGTTAAGTGCTGCACCTTTTAATAAGTTGTCTGAAACGATCCATAAATGGAAACCGTTTGGACGATCGCGGTCCTTTCGAATACGGCCAACGAAGATCTCGTCTCGACCTTCTGCAAATACAGGCATCGGATATGTTTGTGTTGACGGATCGTCTTCTACGATCACTCCTGGTGTTTTTGCGATATCTGCTTTTAATTGTTCGACTGTTACATCTGTATGCTCTTCACCGAGCTCAATATAAACAGACTCTGAGTGACCTGTAACTACAGGTAAACGTACACAAGTCGCTGCGACTTCCATCTCATAGTCGTCGAAAATTTTTCGTGTTTCATTCATCATTTTTAACTCTTCTAACGTATATCCTTCTTCACCGAAAGCATCGATTTGTGGAATGACGTTAAACGCAATCGGGAAATGTTTCGGTTGGCTAGCTGAAGGTAAAATATTCGCTTCATTTTCTGCACGACCTTCAAAGTTTTTGCTTTGCGTTTCAAGTTCTGCAATCGCATCTGCTCCTGCACCTGAAACCGCTTGATATGTCGATACGATGAGGCGGCGAATATCGTATTTATCTTTTACTTCTTTTAGCGCTACAACCATTTGAATCGTCGAACAGTTCGGGTTAGCAATGAGTCCTTTATGCGCGCGCATCGCATCAGGATTCACTTCAGGTACAACGAGTGGTACTCCTTCTGTCATGCGGTAAGCACTCGTATTGTCGATCACAACTGCTCCTCGGTCAATTGCTGCTTGTGCAAAGTTTTCTGAAATAGAACCTCCCGCACTGAAGAATGCAATGTCTACACCTTCGAATGCTTCTTCTGTCGTTTCCTCAACTGTATACGTTGTTCCACCGACTGTGACTTGAGAACCAGCAGAACGTTTAGATGCGAGCAGCTTCAATGATTTAATTGGGAAATCTCGTTCTACTAATTTTTCAATAATCGTCGTGCCTACTGCTCCTGTGGCACCTACTACTGCAACATTCATTTGTCTCATAAGTATCTCTCCTTTGAATTTACACAGTGGTGAACCGATAAATACTTTAGTCCGTTACACTGCTAAATTTTGATTAAATTGAATTATAGCATAGTTT
>JASLGI010000148.1 GCA_030149685.1 Bacillaceae bacterium
TGAACGAATGATTCAAAGATTGTGTGCCATTCATTGACGAGTTCTTCATGTTCGATCGCTGTTTTACTTTGAAGGTGCTGCATCATTTCTTCTACACGGCGCTTGCCATACAGTTGTTTTGCTTCTTCTTCGTACGCATTCGTTTGAAATTGTAAATCGTTCATAATCGTCTCTCCTTCGAGTAGTTGTTCGAGTAAATCGAGTTGGTGTTTTGTTTGTTGAATGTTCATTTTTAGTGCGTCTCGTTGTTGCTCAAATATATGTTGAGCGCTGGCGCTATCTTTTAATGCTTGGTCAATCGATTCTAACGATAAACCGAGAGATTTTAAAAATAAATTTTTTTCAAGTTGGCGAACGTTTCGCTCATCGTATAAGCGGTAGCCACTTTCTGATATTTTTGCAGGACGCAATAAACCGATCGCATCTTAATAATGCAATGTGCGTACAGTAATATTTGCTTCTTCTGCCAGTTGTTTCACTGTTTTCATTGCTACGTTTCCCTCCTTTCATTTTGAGTATAAGAGATGACGTTACGTAAGAGGCAAGTATTTTCTGCATAAAAAAACTTAGCAAAGAAAAACCTTTGCTAAGTAATCATTATTTGTTGAGCCACCACGTACTGATCGATAAGTACATCGCAAATGCGGTCCATGCTGCATAAGGCATCATAAGTGCGCCTGCTGTGTTGTCGCGGTCATAAAACTTTTTCGCTGTCGTAGAAGCTGCTAAAAAGAGTGGGACGGATTCCGCCGCTGCAAGACCACGTTGTTTATATTTAAAAAAGAGTAATGGCCAAGCGAAATTTAATCCGAGTTGTCGATAATAGGCATCATTTTCTTCTTCTACATTATCTTGTTTGTTTACTAAGTAATGAGCGATCCCCATCGATGTATAAAGTGTCGTCCAAACGACAGGAAAGACGGCACCTGGTGGCGAGAGTGGAGGTTGTTTTAAATCCTCGTATTGTTCGCGTGTTTCTTCGTCATCGGTAGATTTATTCGCTAAATATCCGATGATCATCCCTCCAACGAGAGGTAGAGCGATTTTTTTTAGTAATGAATTGTTTTTCATTGACAATTCCCCCTTTTTTCTTTCTATCCCCTCTCCTATTTAAATAAAACTTAAATCGTGCGCTCGCGACTCGCATTGACACTGACGAGGAGTAAAAGGATCGAACAGCCGATTAAAACGTAAAGAGGTAATGTCCATGAATTTGTTAAATCGAATAGTTTTCCAATGAACATCGGACCGATCGCAGCAATTAAATACCCAATGGATTGAGCCATCCCGGATAATTGCGACGCTTCTTTGACTGTTTTCGTTCGTAAGTTGAAAAACATCATCGCTAAACTGAATGCACTGCCGGATCCAATGCCGATAAAGATGACCCATAAAGGAATGAGTGAAACCCAAGGCGTTAACAATCCGACAAAACCGAAGAGGAAAAAGGATACCGTACTTAAGCTAAGAACGATTTGGTTCGGCATTTTATCTGCAATGATCGGCACGATGAATGTAGAAACGACGATAATAATTTGAAGAAGAAACAACATCCATCCCCCTTGACCTTGCGTGTAACCATGTTCTTTTAGCATCGCAGGTAACCAAGCGACCATCGTATAGAAAAGAAGAGATTGGACACCCATAAAAATTGTGACGGACCAAGCGATCGGTGAGCGGAGCATCGATGGTGCTTTTTCTGTCGTCGGTGTCGCTTCAATCGGTTCGTTCGCACGTAATTGCGGAATCCATAAAATTGTAGCGAAAACGATGATAACGCTCCAAGCAGCAAGTGCTCCTGCCCAACCGTAAGGATTATTCAGAGCGAGTGGCACGCTTAATCCTGAAGAGAGCGCCCCCGCCACATTCATAAATACGGCGTAGAGTCCGGTCATTAATCCAATTTTATAAGGGAATTTCAATTTAATGAATGCGGGAATAAGGACGTTCCCGATCGCAATCGCTAAACCGATTAAAATCGTACCAGCGAATAAAAGGGTCGTCGATGGAAATGAACGAACAATGACACCGATGAGTAAAGCAATCATCGAATAAAAAATGACTTTTTCCATGCCGAGTGATTCTGCAAGTCGTGGTGCAAATGGTGAAAAAAGAGCGAAAGCGAGTAGTGGAATCGTCGTAATAGCTCCTGCTACCGCGCTCGTTAACAGTAAATCTTGTTGAATATTTGGAATGAGTGAGCCGATCGCTGTAAGTGGTGCGCGTAAGTTTGCACCAATCATTAATACACCGAAGGCGAGTAAAACTAATGTTCGTTTCTCTTGTTGTTGAGTAAGCACTTAATCATTCTCCTTTTGAGATAAAGATAGAAGTGATTCGTAATGAATCGACACTTCATGTTTTGCACGGACCGCGTCGCCGTCTTCAATTGCTTGAAGGAGCTCTGTATGTAAATGTGCAATCGTTGTTTCTCGTAATAAATGAGCAATCGAACGTTCTACAGATGTGGCAATTTGTTTGTACAATTCTGTAAGAAGTGGATTGTTCGTCGCTGCAACGATCATTTCATGAAAATGAAAATCCGCTTGTAAAAACTCTTCATTCGTCGTCGCTTGCTCACAAGCGCGATAAGCCTCTTGAATGTTTCGTAATTGAGCTGTCGTGCGACGTTCGGCAGCAAGTGGTGCAGCGAAACGTTCGAGTAAATAACGGACTTCTAAAATATCTCGTAATTCATGTTTTTGAATCGTACTTTCTAATAATACTTGTAGAGGATTCGTCGCTCGCACTCTCGTACCACTTCCTCTTTTTGATTCTAATAATCCTGTGTGGACGAGAGATTGAATCGCTTCTCGAATCGTATTACGACTCGTTTCGAATTGTTTCATGAGCTCCATTTCTGGAGGGATTTTTTCACCGAGAGGCCAAGTACCTTCTCGGATAAACTGTTCCATTTGTTCAGCGATTTTTTTCGGTAATGGAGTCGTCAATCGAAAAACCTTCTTTCTTCCATAAAGTTGTTGGACAACTTCTACTTTAACAGAAAATAAGTTGTCCAACAACTTGAATACGAAGAAAACGTGAAGAAATATGGTATGATAAAGAGACTAAAGAATAGGAAGGAGCGGGCGGAATGATCAATATAGGACTGACGGGTTGGGGCGATCATCCGACGTTATACGACGTACGATCAAAATATCGATTAACGGATTATAGTTCTTTTTTTCCTGTCGTAGAGCACGATGCAACCTTTTATGCGATTCCGAGCGCTTCGAGTGTCGCGAAATGGCTCAATGAAACACCAGCGTCTTTTCAATTTATTGTGAAAGCGTATCAAGGAATGACGGGACATTTACCGAAAGAGGAATCCCCATATGATACGGTTTCTGAAATGTTCGAACAGTTTCGTTTGGCAATGACGCCGATGAAAGAAGCAGGGAAGCTTGCGTTTGTTTTATTTCAATTTCCTCCGTGGTTTGTCTGTAATGAGACGAATGCGCGGGTATTATATTATATAAGAAAGCAATATCCTACTTGGACGATTGCGGTAGAATTTCGTCATCAGTCATGGTTTCAATCCGCTTGTCGAGGACGAACGCTTGCAACATTGAAACAATTACATTTCATTCATACGATTTGTGATGAACCGCAAGTTGGAGATAAATGTGTCCCACGTTTACTTGAAGTGACGAATGAACAAATAGCTTTTTTCCGTTTTCATGGCAGACATGAAGAAGGATGGGAAAACAAGTTTCCGACGAAGGAAATGTGGAGAAAAGTGCGTTATTTATACAATTATTCAGAAGGTGAGTTAGAACAGTTAGCAAAAGAGATTGACGAAGTAAACACGCGGGTAGAAACAACATATGTCATTTTTAATAATAACTCGGGGCATCATGCTGCAAGTAATGCGCAACAGCTGCAAAAGTTGTTAAATGTTACGTATGACAATTTAGCTTCACAGCAATTAAATTTATTCGATTAGGAGGGGTTGTATGGCGTATGTCATTATAGCGATACTCGGTATATTGTCGGGGTTAGTCGGTGCGATTGTCGGTTTAGGAGGCGGAGTCATTTTAGTACCGCTCACTTTATATTTCGGTATGGAACTCGGCTGGATCGACGGTATTACACCACAAACTGTCGTCGGTTTATCGGTCATTATGATGGTATTTACCGGCTTGTCATCGACATTGTCACATATGAAAGCAAATACTGTTGATTACAAGAGTGGTTGGTTATTTTTCGCAGGAAGTGTGCCAGGAACGATTCTTGGGGCATATTTAAACAAACAGTTAGATTTACCGTCTTTTAATTTATACTTTGGCTTGTTATTGATCGGTTTAGCGCTCATTTTATTGTTGCGCGATCGGATGAAGCCCGTCCAGTTTTTCGTCGAGCATGGACAGAAAACAACATATGTCGATAAAGAGGGAAAAACACATATTTACGGATATCCGGTATCATTTGCTCTTTTACTCACATTCGGGATTGGGTTAATGTCAGGTCTGTTTGGTATTGGTGGAGGTTCGATGTTAGTACCGGCGATGCTTATTTTGTTTTTATTCCCACCACATGTGGCAGTTGCAACGAGTATGTTTATGGTCTTTTTATCGGCACTCGTCAACTCAGCATCACACATTTATTTAGGAAATGTGCCATGGCTATATACGATTCCAGTTATTCCTGCTGCTTGGATTGGGGCAAAGCTCGGTTCTAAATTAAATCAAAAGATGGATTCAAAAGCAGTCGTCACAGCATTACGTCTCGTATTGTTAGTGCTCGGACTACGCTCTGTCTATATCGGAATATGGGGGTGAATCGATGATTGAACGTATTCAAATATTTCATACGAATGATGTACATAGTCATTTCGGTGAATGGCCGAAAATTAGTCGTTATTTAATCGATCGTCGAAAAGAAGCAGAAGTAAATGGCGAATCTTGTTTTGTCTTTGATATCGGCGATCATGTTGACCGCTCGCATCCATTTACAGAAGCGACGAATGGTCGAGGAAATATTCGGCTATTGAATGAAGCGCAATATGATGCGGTAACGATTGGTAATAATGAAGGGATTACATTGTCTCATGAAGCGTTAAACGG
>JASLGI010000137.1 GCA_030149685.1 Bacillaceae bacterium
ACAACGTGTTCATACGTTTTCTCCATCATTTCATCCGATAACTCTCCATCGACATAGTCATGCAGTTGTTCCATCGGCAATTGACATTGTTTCACTCTACTCTCCTCCTCGCTCTAATTCAATTAGTTGTTCACGTAATAATTCTCTTCCACGGTAAACACGTGACTTCACCGTATTTAAAGGCAAGTCTAAAATATCACTAATTTCTTTTAATGAACGTTCTTCCATATAACGTAAAACGACCGCTGGGCGATACGTATCAGGTAATCGTTGAAGTGCTCGTTGGATCTGTTCGCCAAGTTCCATCGAAGCTACTTCCTCCTCAGGTAAACGTTCTTCTGACTCCATCGTTGCGTACATATTCATCTCTTCTGTACCAGGAATATTCGCATCTAATGAATAATCCGGCTTTTTCTTTCGTAATTTATCGATGCATAAATTTGTCGCAATTCGAAAAATCCACGTAGAAAATTTGCGTGACTGATCGAACGTATCCAAATTCATATATGCACGTAAAAAAGCTTCTTGAGCGGCATCTTCTGCTTCTTGCGCATTGTATAAAATTTTATAACATACGAAGTAGACGCGCTCTTGATACATTAAAACGATATCTTCGTATGCATCATCATTGCCAGCTAATACTTGCTGAATTTTTTTATTTACGAGTTCATCCATTTTTTCAACCTCCGCTCAATGCGGCTTATTCTTATACGACTCATCTTGTCGATAAGTTTCAATTAAACTGTATCTCCATCATACCGCTTCATATGTATTAATAATAATGTACTTTCCTACTCTTTTGATAAGTTTTATTTTTCTCTCATAAAAAAAGTGTAAGGAAGCGTTCCCCCTTACACTCCTTACCCGATTAAATTAATGTTTCACCTAATAAAGAACCCATTAGTGCTACAGCTACATCAGCTGTTTTATTTTTTTCGTCTAAAATTGGGTTTACTTCAACGACTTCTGTCGATGTAATGAGCTGAGATTGTTGTAAAAGTTCCATCGCTAAATGCGCTTCTCGGTAACTAATACCACCGGGTGAATACGTTCCGACACCAGGTGCAAATAGTGGATCAATGACATCGATATCAAGTGAAAGGTGAACGTCTTCTACTTCTTGACTACGTAAGTAATCAATCGCGCTTTCCATCACTTCAGCCATTCCGTAGCGATCGATTTCATGCATTGTATACGTTTTAATTCCCATGCGACGAATAAACTCTTTTTCTTCTGGGTCTGCTTCACGCGTTCCAATGATGACGACATTTTCTGGCTTCACCTTCGGACCTTCTTGATATAAGTTGACGAGGCGTTCATGTCCCTCGCCTAAACTTGCTGCAAGTGCCATCCCATGAATATTGCCTGACGGTGATGTTTCAGGTGTATTTACGTCTGTATGTGCATCAAACCAAATGACCCCGAGGTTTTCTACCGTGCTTGATAATCCTGCAAGAGAACCAAGACCAAGACTATGGTCACCACCGATAATGAGTGGGAAACGCCCTTCTCGCTTCACTCGACTCACTACTTGAGCGAGTTGTTCATTTGCACGAGCAACTTCTTCTAAATTTTTCAATTGTTCATTTTGTTCTAAATCTTGAAACGCAGCGGGTACATTAATATTCCCTTCATCTAGTACGTCATGTCCTAGTGCTTCAAGACGTTTGACAATCCCTGAATAACGTAATGCACTCGGCCCCATATCAACACCGCGACGATTTTGTCCATAATCTAACGGCACCCCTATAATTGAAATGTTTAATAGATCCATTCCCTATCCACTCCTACATAGTTTTTAAAAATTCTTTCTATTCTAACAGTAATTCTTCTCTTAGTTTTCGTCAACTACGCTTTCGAAAAGAAATGAAAACCGTAAGAATGATTCACTCTTACGGTTCGTTTTTACTCTTTAAATTGCTCATCTAATAATAATGTACATTCTTCAGCTGGAACTGGTCGGCTGTAGAAGTATCCTTGACCGACTTGGCAACCGAGCTCATATAAAATTTCGCCTTGTTTTTCAGACTCAACACCTTCTGCAACGACATCTAATCCTGCTGTCGTTGCTAATGTAACGATCGCACTGACAATTGCTTGGCTATCTTTATTTTCATCAATATCTTTAACAAATGAACGGTCGATTTTTACTGTATCGACAGGTAATTCTTTAATGTAACTAAACGTACTATAACCTGTGCCGAAATCATCGATCGCAACGGAAATTCCAATATTACGAAGACGTTCTACAGCATTGCTTAACTCTTGACGATCCGCGAATGCACTTTCTGTCAATTCAATTTCTAATAAAGCTGGATCTAAATCATATTTATTCAATGCCGCCCGAACGATATTTTCAATATTGGGATCTTCTAATTGAATCGAAGACATATTCACAGCCATTTGGAATCGGGGATATCCCTCATCTAACCATGCTCGTTTTTGTCGACATGCTTCATTTAAAATCCATTCGCCTAATGGAATAATGATTTTCGTCTCTTCTGCAAGCGGAATAAATTTATCTGGTGCAATTCGTCCAAGGTCTGGATGTACCCAACGAACGAGTGCCTCAAATCCACAATATTCACCTGTTGCTAAATTGACTTTCGGTTGATACTCTAACGCGAAATGGCGAGCTTCTACACTTTTTCGTAATTCATTTTCTAATAAAATACGCTCTAATGTTTTCGTCACTGTTCCTGGTGTATACACTTCGTATCCATTACCACCATACGTTTTTGCAATATGTAAAGCTTTTTCTGCGCGCGCTACGAGGTCCGATGCTTTCATTGCATGATCGGGATAAAGTGCAATCCCACTACTTAATGTAATTTCATACTCTTCTTCATTTAAATGAATCGGTTCTTGTAATAGATGACGCACTTCTTCACTTAATTCGACAGCATCTGTTGCGCTATAAATATTAGATAACGTGAAAGCAAACTCGTCACCTGCAATGCGACCAATCGCATCTTCTTCGTGTAAAACACTTTTCAATCGATTTGCGATGACTTGTAGTAATTCATCTCCTGCTTGGTGACCGAGCGTATCATTCACGTAACGGAAGCGATCGATATTCATATACACTACAGCGAGCTTCGCTTTCTTTCGCTGCGCTTCATGAATTTTATCGAATAAATGACGACGAAATGCTGTTCGATTCAAAAGCATCGTTAATTGATCGTTCGATGCTAAACTTTGCAATCGTTCTTCCGTCTGTTTTCTATGTGTAATATCATGCATCACGACGACGAGGAACCCTTCATACTTTCCTTCATCACGAACTTGTTGGACCGTTGCTTTCATGTACCGAACTTCTCGTTCAGATGTCATAATTCGCAATTCTAACGGAAAATTATTTTGCGCATAACCGATATTTTGTCGAATACGATATTCAATAACTTCACGGTCTTCAGGATGAACAATTGTCCATAAATCATATGCCATTAACTGTTCAATCGGATAGCCTAAATTGTTTTCATAAGAAGGAGAAACGTATTTAAATTGACCATCAATATCAATTACAGCGATAAAATCTGACGAGTTTTCTGTAATAATTCGATACAACTCGGCACTTTCTTTCACTGCTTCCTCCATCTCTTTTTTCTCAGTAATATCCCAACGAATCGAAATGTATTGATAAGGAATTCCACGGTCATTTAAAAATGGAACAATAACCGTATCTACCCAATAATACGTGCCATCTTTCGCCTTATTTTTAATTTGACCGGTCCACATTTTTCCGCTTCCAATTTGACGCCACATCTCCTTGAAAAATGCGGGTGGGTGGTAACCTGAATTCACGATATTATGTTTTTGACCAATCAGCTCATCTACTTCATATTTCGACATTTTTGCAAATAGCTCATTTGCATAAATAATACGCCCTTGTCGATCCGCCAAAGCAACAATTGCTGATTGATCCAGTGCGTAAACAATATCTTCTAACACTTGACTCGGTTCAACATTTACTTTACTTTTCATAATGTTATTCATCATACGTGATCGTTCGTGCACTGGTTGTGCCCCCTCTCAATTCAACCTAATTTAAAGATACTTTTATTATACATGAGAAAAGACCTCTTTTTTAGCCAAACTTTACTTTCTTTCTCTCTTTCCATTAGTTTCTAGCAATTTTTAGCGCTTTTTTAATGTTTCATTCGTTCTTCTTATCATCCGAACTACCTAAAATAGGAGAATTATGAAAAATAAGGGGGTTAGTGTTTCGTCATTGTTTCATTGAACTACTACTAGGCAAAAGCCTAGTAGATTCCTAAGTACAGCGTTCTAACGAGCGCTAATTGATTAGGCTATCCCCGTAGTCCCTACGGTTAGAAGTCTTTCAGCTTCTTTTTTCAGATTCTGTCCTGCGTTAATATCTCTATCGTGATGTGTATGACATGACGGGCATGTTCATTTACGTAAATTGAGATTTTTAACGTCTTTATTTTGGTATCCACAGTTTGAACAGAGTTAAGAACTAGCAAACGTTTTAGATACCACTACTACTTGCTTACCGTACCATTTAGCTTTATATTCCAACATGGTTCTAAATTGATGCCATGAAACTTCACTAATTACTTTAGATCGTTTACGATTTTTTAGCATATTTGATACTTGTAAATCTTCGATACCA
>JASLGI010000003.1 GCA_030149685.1 Bacillaceae bacterium
TGTTCTTTTTCATTTTTTGTTAGCACGTATCCTCCGATACGCCCTAATCGAAAAGCTAACTCCGGTGTTAATTCTTGGTTAGCAATTCCTCGAACACCGTCAGTTCCGAAATATTTCGTCATATGATTTCTTCTCCTTTTCCATACATAACAATCATTCTTTACTTGTTTGTTCTAGTTGAACTTTTGCTTGTTGTTGAGATAATTTCCATGTAATAAAACGTGGGCCTCGTACATCAATCGTTGATGTATAAGTACCTGGCACTTGTAAAGCACTCACTTTCGTGAACGCTTGAAAGTCTCGAACGCTCACATTTTTTAAAATGGAATGTTTTCCTGTAGCCGTTATCGTAATCGTCTCAGGCTGTAATAGTTTTGCTACAAAACCAGCAGGTACTTCTTCTAATTGAATCGGTACGTTCGAATATTGTTTCGTCTCGATAGCATCTTCATTACCTGCGTGTGAAGAGACTTCTGTTTCTTCTACTTCTCCTTCTTGTTCCGGAGCTTCCTCTTCTTCAGGTGGTGCTTCTTGTTCTGGAGCTTCTTGTTGTTCTTGCTCTTTTTCTTCTACTTCTACTTCTTCTTCGTCTTGCACTTCTTTTTCTTCTACTTCTTTCCCCGAAACTTTCACTTGTACACGTGCTTTTTCAGGTGTAACAGAAGAAATACCTTCTGGTAACGTTAACTGGACATCGTACTCTCCTGATACTGTCACTTGTGACAAGTCGAACTCTCCCGTGATCGATTCTACTTTCGCTAATGCTGCCTGATTGCCTTGTACACGAACAGTTTTCGTCAATGCTATGAGTGAATCGAGCGTTAACTCTTCTTTCAATTTACCTTTTTCGATGAGTCGAAACGGAACTTCTTTACTTTGCGCTTCTACGATGACCGATACACTTACTTCTGCTGGGTGTACTTGAACGTCTAAACGATTCAATTCACGATCTAAAGCGAAAACGGGAACGACTGCATCATAAGATTCTGTCACTTCTTCTTTCGGCCGGACAGGTGCTCTTACGACGTGAATCGATTCAATGACGCTACGAGGTCCTGTAATTTGTACCATCTTCGGTGACACTTGCATATTTTTCAATGTGTGATGTTTACTAATCATCTGTTCATTCATCTCAGGTGTCACATCAAACTTCTCTGTCACTCGTTCCTCAATAACAATATCTACTTTCGCTGGATCGATATTTACGTGAAGTTTATCAGACAAATGTTCATGTTGAAAAGCAACCGTATGTACACCGATTGGCAAGTTGCTAACGTCGAGCGATACAGTAAAATCTTTTAACAACTTCGTCGATTGGACGATGTTCGTCGGACCTTCTATACGAACGTTCACTGTTTCTGGTACACCTGTCACGATTAAATTTTCCTCATCATAATGGAGTTCTACTGGTACATCATAAATAATATCGGAAGAATCTCCTACAGGGGTCCAGTTTTCTGCATCATCCTCTGCACGAACAGAGAAAAATAAAATAAGCGCTAAAACGAGTGCGGTTAAACGAAGAAACCATGGGCTATCTACAAATTTATCCATCGTTCTTCTTCCCCCATTTCAATAACGACCAATCATCTGTCGTTTCTAATGAGCCAAACCACATTTCAATGAGGCGCTCTTCGAATTCTTCTAACGACAAATTGCGTAAAATATCGCCTTCTGTCGTGAGACTAATCGCTCCTGTTTCTTCTGATACGACGATCGTTAATGCGTCTGTATCTTCACTTAAACCGAGTGCTGCACGGTGACGCGTTCCGAGATCTTTAGCGATGAACGGACTTTCAGAGAGTGGTAAATAACACCCTGCTGCGGCAATCCGATTTTTTTGTACGATCACTGCTCCGTCATGAAGCGGTGTATTCGGAATAAAAATATTAATTAATAACTCAGACGTAATTTCCGCATCAAGCGGTGTCCCTGTTTCAATATATTCGCTTAATCCCGTCTCTTTTTCAATAGAGATCAATGCACCGATTCGACGTTTCGCCATATAACTGACCGACTTTTTCATCGCGGCAACGAGACGTTTTCGTTCCTCTTCTTCTTGTGTACCGCTCCGTGCGAACAATCGTCCACGCCCTAGTTGCTCTAATCCACGACGTAATTCAGGTTGGAAGATAATGATCACTGCTAAAAAACCGAAAGTAAGTACTTGTTCCATCATCCAACCGAGCGTATCTAAACCGAAAGTATCAGTTAAAAACCACACGATTAAAATGACAAAAATCCCTTTTAACAGTTGAACTGCTTTCGTTCCCTTTATAATCGTGATGAGCTTGTAGAGCACGAACCAGACGAGTAAAATGTCAATGACATTGCGAACGAGATCGCCCGCACTCATATCCGTTAAAATATCCCAACCTGGCATACGTATCCCTACTTTCATTCCGATAGTCAATAGTTACATTATAGCATAAGGTACGTATTGATAAACGACTCATTCTCCCTCTTTTTCAGTTTGTGTAGAAGGAACGAAGAAGCGTTTTATTTTGTACCATAACCAATCGAATGCGCGATCGATTTCTTCGACTTCTCCCGTTACAACAGCAGTAGAGGCCATATATTTTTCCCCTTTTACGACTGCGACATCACCGTTGACTTCTCCTTCGATACGAAGGTTACCGTTACGAACGATTAAATCGCCTTCGACAACTTCTCCTTCAGGTACAATAACAGTTTCTCCTTCAACGATAATATTCGGCTGTTTTGTAAAAGCAAACTCATCAGGTGCACGGTATTCTGAAAATAATAGTGCACTCATCATAAGGACAAATATTGCAGCTGCTGATATGAACGGATATCGACGAAATATACTACGCTTTGTAGGACGTACTTTTTTCGGTTGTGGTTTCTTTCCTTCTTTAATTTTTCCCATTACATCATTTGTAAATTGAGAAGATAAGGGCGGAACATGCGTATCTTTCATTTGTTCTAATCGTAAAGTAATTAATCGTAGTTCATCGACATGGCGTTGACAAGCAGGACATGAAACAACGTGTTCATACGTTTTCTCCATCATTTCATCCGATAACTCTCCATCGACATAGTCATGCAGTTGTTCCATCGGCAATTGACATTGTTTCACTCTACTCTCCTCCTCGCTCTAATTCAATTAGTTGTTCACGTAATAA
>JASLGI010000083.1 GCA_030149685.1 Bacillaceae bacterium
GCAGGAGGATATATTCATGACAACTAAGGTAGCAATTAACGGATTTGGCCGTATCGGACGTATGGTGTTCCGCCAGATGATGAAAGTAGACGACCTCGAAGTCGTAGCAATTAACGCATCACACCCTTCAACAACATTAGCTCATTTAGTAAAACATGATACAATTCACGGACCTTACGATGGGACTGTAGAAGCAGAAGAGGACGCTTTAATTATTGACGGTAAACGTGTTCAAATCGTTAACGACCGCAACCCTAAAAACTTGCCATGGAAAGAGCTTGAGATTGACATCGCTGTAGAAGCAACAGGCGTATTCAATGAGCGAGACAAAGCAGCTATGCACTTAGAAGCAGGAGCGAAAAAAGTAATTTTAACAGCACCTGGTAAAAACGAAGACGTAACGATCGTTTTAGGTGTAAACGATGAGAAGTTAGACATCGAAAAACATGACGTTATTTCAAACGCAAGCTGTACAACAAACTGTTTAGCACCTGTAGCTAAAGTATTAAACGATGAGTTTGGTATTAAAGACGGTTTAATGACGACAGTTCACGCGTATACAAATGACCAAAACAACTTAGATAACCCACATAAAGATTTACGTCGTGCACGTGCATGTGCACAATCAATCATTCCGACGACAACAGGTGCAGCAAAAGCACTTTCACTCGTTTTACCAGAACTTGAAGGTAAAATTCACGGAATGGCACTTCGCGTTCCTACACCGAACGTTTCACTCGTTGACCTCGTTGTAGACGTTGAAAAAGACGTAACAGTAGAAGAAGTAAACGCAGCGTTCAAAGCAGCTTCTGAAGGTGCGATGAAAGGTATTTTAGGTTATGAAACAGAACCTTTAGTATCAAGTGACTTCAACACGACGACATTATCATCAACAGTTGACGCACTTTCAACGATCGTATTAGGCGACCGCAAAGTGAAAGTCCTCGCATGGTATGATAATGAGTGGGGTTACTCAGCACGTGTTGTCAACTTAACACAAAAAGTAGCTGAAGAATTACGTAACGCGTAATTTATCTACTTTCCGACAGAAGACACCCACTTCAAACAAACCTATGGTTTGTTAAGTGGTGAGTAGTTCAATGAAAGAAGCTAAGAAAAACTTAGTCAAATAAAAACCCAGTATCCATTTATTTTTAAATAAGTGGGTACTGGGTTTTATCGTTCATTGTTCGTTATACCCTTTCATATAAATTGGTGAAAGTTTAGCCAAAAACGTGAAGTCTTGTTATAATAGAAAATACAATAAAAACTTCGATTTTCGCATTTCTTTTCGCAAAAGAGACGATGTTGTTTTGAGGCGCAAAAGTCTTGTTGAAATGAAGAAAGATGGAGGGGTAGTCATGGAATGTCCAGCATGTAAACATAATGGTACGCGCGTCGTCGATTCACGTCCTGCACATCAAAACCAATCAATTCGTCGTCGCCGAGAATGTGATCAATGTGCGTATCGATTTACGACGTTTGAAAAAATTGAACATGTTCCCTTAATGGTCGAGAAAAAAGACGGTTCTCATGAAGAATTTGACGGACGGAAAGTATTGCGCGGAATCGTGCGTGCATGCGAAAAGCGCCCGGTACCCGTTGATGAATTAGAAGAAATCGTTTATTCAATTGAAAAAGAATTGCGAAGTAAGGGAGTCGTTGAAATACCTGCTCACGATGTAGGAGAAATGGTATTAGAACGTTTAGCAAAGATTGATGAAGTCGCTTATGTTCGCTTTGCTTCAGTTTATCGTCAGTATAAAGATATTGATGTATTTATCGAAGAGTTAAAACGTTTAAAAGAAGAGAAGTAAGAAAAAGGATGTGTGAACGGATTGCAGTTAAAAGAATTACAGCCAATTGATCGTTATTGCATTCGCCTTTCACGTCCATTAACGGTAGAAGATCAGCAACTCATCTATTCGCTTTATCAGCCGCTTGTCGGTACAGAAGCAGTCAGTTTATATATGACTTTATGGACTTCGGTCGAACGTGATCCTGCGCGAGAATATACACATTATTATTTAATGAATTTATTTAATACAGCACTTATGCCGATTTTTCAAGCACGTATTACGCTAGAAGCAATCGGGTTAATGACGACTTATCGAAAAGTAGAACCTTCGGGAGAAACGACGTTTACGTATTATTTGCATTCACCAGTTGATGCGAAAACGTTTTTTGAAGACCCATTACTTTCTACTTTTTTATTAAGCCGCGTCGGAGAGAAGATGTATTTAAATTTACGAGAACGTTTTGTTCACAAGGTTCCGGATTTCGCCGGATATGAAGATGTGTCACGAACATTCATTGATGTATTTAGACCGAGTACACAACAACATGCAAAACCGTTAGAAAGAGATGAATATTTAGAAAGTCGTGAAGGGGCAAAGGGCGTTCAGCTATATTTAGAGCAGTTTGATTTTGAGTTATTAGAGATGATGTTATCTGAACAACTTATTCCGACGTCGATTTTTGACGATATTTCTCGCGTGACGATTGCGAAGCTTGCCTTTTTCTATGATTTTGGTCCGATGGAAATGAAAGAGATTATTTTAATAGCGATGAATTATAGTGAAAATGGAAGATTAAATGAACGTGATTTACGACGAGCGACTGTCGACTACTATAAATTAAATGTTTCAGATCAAATTCCAATATTAGAACGAACATTTAAAAAAGAAGTATCAGAACAAGAAAATAATGATGAAGACTTGTCTAAGGAAGATAAGCTCATTTATTACTTAGAGCAAACATCTCCGAAAGAAATGTTGGCGGATATTTTAGGTGCAGAGCCATTTCCAGTTGATGTTGAACTAGCCGAACGTTTAATGAATGTTCATCAATTACCTCATGATGTCGTAAACGTCTTATTGCAATATGTCTTACTTCGAAATAACGGGAAAATCACTAATGGTTTTGCCGAACGAATTGCTTCGCATTGGGCGCATAAAAAAATTAAAAATGCACGCGAGGCGATCAATATTTCTCGTCGTGAACATGATCAATACATGAAATGGTTACAAGAAAGTAAAGAGAAGAAAAAGAATGGTCATCGACCGATTACTCGTGTAGAAAAAGTACCGAAGTGGATGAAAGAAGAATCAAATGTATCGTCACAGAAACGACAAACGAAAAAGCCGACCGATCCAATGATTGAACAGAAACGTTTACAATTAATGAAGGAACTCGGCATTCAAGAAAGTTGAGGGATAAGATGAAACGAGCAGATGAACAGTTAGGAAACATCTTTCGAAATCAAAAATTTTCGAAAAGATACGAGCAATTGTATCAAGAAACATTAAATCATCCGGATATTCGAGCTTTTTTAGTAGAGCATCAACTCGATCATACCGACCCCATTGTTAGCCGCAGCATGTCGCGTCTTTATGAATATGTAAATAGCTCTCATTCTTGCGATCGATGCCCTTCGCTTGAAACGTGTAAAAACGTAATGCAAGGATATACGCCGAAATTAATTTTAAAAAATGAAATGATCGATCTTCATTATGAGCCGTGTCCGACCTATGTAGAAACACACCGACAAGAACAAACTGAAAAAATGTTGTCGAGCTTACATATGCCGAAAGATGTATTGTCTGCTCAACTACACCATATCGATATGTTTTTTGATGATTCGCGAGTAGAGGTCGTTCAAGCGGCGAATCAGTTTTTACGTTATGTGAAAGAGACGGGGGAACTTCCGAAAAAAGGGATGTATATTTACGGTCCGTTCGGTGTCGGAAAATCATTCATTTTAGGAGCAATTGCTAATGAATTAGCAACGCAACATATTCAAACAGCTATCGTTTACGTTCCAGAGTTTTTGCGAGAGATTAAACAATCGATCCAATCGCGAACATTTGAACAAAAGATTGACTACGTTAAACGAGTGCCTGTATTGATGCTCGATGATATAGGAGCAGAGTCAATGACTGCTTGGACACGAGATGATGTGCTCGGTGCGATTTTACAATATCGAATGGCTGAACAATTGCCGACATTTTTCAGTTCAAATTTCGACTTAGATGAATTAGAGCACCATATGACGTATTCTCAGCGAGGAGAAAAAGAAGAAGTAAAAGCAGCTCGTCTCATGGAACGGGTTCGTGAAGTGAGTGAACCGTTTGAACTCGGTGGAGAAAACCGACGAAAAGGATAGTTGAAATTTTGAAAAAACTGTTTTATAATGAACGTGACAGAAAACTCTAGTAATGAGTGGAGTTTTAAAAAACGACAATGAAATGCTATGAAAAGGACAACAGTTTTTTCTCCTACTTGGACAGCGACTAGAAGAATGGTGAGACTTCTAGAAGAGGAAAAAAATTTACCACCTTGGAGCAGCAACTTCGAAAAGTTGCCGGTCGGAGCCCGTTAGCTCTTGAATGAAGCTTCGTCTTTCTGCGTTTTTGTGATGCGCAAAAAGAAGGAAGAAGGGTGGAACCACGAATAACCTCGTCCCTTTTAGGATGAGGTTTTTTTGTCGTTTAATTTGTCGTTTAAAATAAAAAGGAGTGCTAGACAATGGCAGAAGTAATTCAATTAACATTTCCAGATGGAGCAGTA
>JASLGI010000088.1 GCA_030149685.1 Bacillaceae bacterium
AGTGCTAAGTTTTGATTATTATTGCCTGTTATTATATAACATGTCGTTTCTGACGGAGTCGATCCCTCCGACGCGCAACTCAAGCCCAGATCCCCCTGTCGAATCCAGAACGTCCCCGAGTTACAATATCTACTACCTTTACAGTATATCGAATAACTCGGTGAAAATCAATGATCTTGCTTCAACCTTGATAATGCTCCTTGAACGCTCGACGCATTTCTCGTCCTGCTTGTTTTTGTTTCAAGTCTTCTCGTTTGTCGTGAAGTTTTTTCCCTTTTCCGACACCGATCAACACTTTCGCAAAACCATTTTTAAGATACATTTTAATCGGAATAATTGAATAACCATCCGCATGTGCTTTGCCCGCAAGTCGAGCAATTTGGTTTTTATGAAGTAATAATTTCCGTGTTCGACGCGGGTCGTGGTTGAAACGGTTACCTTGTTCGTACGGGCTAATATGCATATTCGTAATCCACGCTTCATTGTTACGAATTAAAACGTACGCATCTTGTAATTGTACGCGGCCGGCACGTACAGACTTAATCTCAGTCCCTTTTAATACGAGGCCGGCTTCGAATGTATCTTCAATAAAGTAATTAAAGTTTGCTTTTCTATTTCTCGCTACGACATTGCTATCTTTCTCTTTTGCCATGTCCATCCTCCTTCTTACTTTTTACGACGACGTCTTTTCGCAGGATGTTTTCGTGAAATTTTATTGTTTCCGCGCGGTCGACGTTTTTTATTTTTTTGACCGTCTGAACGAAATGTTTTTGGTCGGCTCGGACGTTTCGACGTTTTTCGTTGACGTTTCTCATTGACGAAAACGAAGTCGATATCGCCTTCTTCTGGGTTGACATTCGTCACTTCTACTTGTACGACATCTCCTAAACGATATTGTTTCGCTGTTCGTTCCCCGATCATCATCATCGCTCGTTCATCAAAACGGTAATAATCATCTTTCATTTCGCGGACGTGAACGAGTCCTTCTACTGTATTTTCAAGTTCAACGAAAATACCGAAGTTCGTTACGCTCGACACGACACCTTCATACGTTTCGCCTACTTTATCTAACATAAACTGTGCTTTTTTCAGTGATTCTGTATCGCGTTCTGCATCGACTGCTCGACGTTCACGCGCTGACGTATGTTCTGCGATTTCCGGCAACTTAGATGCGACTTTTTTCGTCGACTTTTTACCAATTTGTCCATCGATTAAATAATGACGAATGAGTCGATGAACGATCAAGTCTGGATATCGACGAATCGGCGCAGTGAAATGCGTATAAAAGTCTGTCGATAATCCGAAGTGACCTAAGTTTGCATCTAAATATTTCGCTTGTTGCATCGAACGAAGTAACATCATCGAAATGACAGGTTCTTCTGGTGTATCTTCAATTTGTTCTAAAATTTGTTGAAGTGCACGTGGATGTACGGATTGTCCACCTTTCATCGCGAGTCCAAAATTCGTTAAAAATGAGAAGAAATGTTCTAAACGTTCTTCTTTCGGATTTTCATGCACGCGATACATAAACGGTACGTTTAACCAGTGGAAATGTTCAGCGATCGTTTCGTTCGCAGCAAGCATAAACTCTTCGATGAGACGCTCAGAGACTGTTCGTTCAATCACTTCAATGTCTACTGGCCATCCTTGATCGTCTACGATAATTTTAGACTCTTTGAAATTAAAATCAATCGAACCGCGTGCTTGACGTTTCGTGCGTAAAATATGAGCAAGCTCTTTCATATGGAAAAGCATCGGTACGACACGCTCATATTTTTTCATCAATGTCGGTTCTTCATGTTCTAAAATGTTGTACACGTCTTTATACGTCATACGCTCATCTGAACGGATGACACTTTCATAAATTTGGTGATCGACGACTGTTCCTGATTCATCAATCGTCATTTCACATGTCATCGTTAAACGATCGACACCTGGATTTAATGAACAAATTCCGTTCGATAATTTATGCGGAAGCATCGGAATGACACGGTCTGTTAAATACACACTCGTTCCACGGTCATACGCTTCTTTATCCATCGGAGAATCTTTCGTCACGTAATAACTAACGTCAGAAATATGAACCGTTAATGTGTACAATCCATCCGCTGTCTTCGTCACAGCAATCGCGTCGTCTAAATCTTTCGCATCGTCCCCGTCGATTGTGATCGTTAATTCATCTCGGTAATCTTCACGACCTTCTAGTTGTTCTAGTAAGACGGTATCTGGAATTTTTTCTGCTTGTTCCAATACGTCTTCAGGAAAATCGACGACGATTCCATGTTTGTGCACGATCGATAAAATGTCGACACCCGGGTCATTTTTATGTCCGAGTACTTTCGTGACCATTCCTGTTGCTGAACGAATTTCGCTCGGCCACTCAGTAATTTCGACGAGTACTTTATGCCCTTCCATCGCTCCAAGCGTTTTTCCTTTTGGAATTAAAATATCCATCGGCAACTTTTTCTCATCCGGTGTCACATAGCTGTAACTGTCATTGCCATGAAATGTTCCAACGATACTCGTCGTCTTTCGTTCGACGATTCGTGTCACTTCGCCTTCTCGACGATCACCAAATGATTGTTCAGCTACGCGAATAAGGACTGTATCACCGTTCATCGCACCGTTCGTTTTCGTCGGTGGAATGAAGATATCGTCTAACTCTTTATCTTCTGGTTCTACGAAGCCGAACCCTTTCGCATGTCCGATAAAACGGCCACGCATAAAGTTCATCTGTTCAGGCAATCCGTAACGATTCGCACGCGAGCGAACGATTTCTCCTCGTTGTTCCATTTCTACTAACAGTTTCACAAATTCTTTAAAATTTTCAGCGCCATCTATTTCAAGCGCTCGTTGCAATTCGTGAACCGTACTCGGTGTATAGCTCGACGTTTCCATCCAGCGTATTAATTGTTCTTTCCATTGTTCATTCATTGCAATCCCCCCTTTTTCATTGTTTTTTTCTTCATGTGCTCCAGTCGAGTGTTTCTAAAAACTGATAAATGTCTTCGTGTAATTGCTCTTTTTCCTTTCCGAGTGTAATGATATGTGTTGATTGTTCATACCATTTCAACTCTTTCGCCACTGAAGGCGACTCTTCATAAATAATGTTGGCCGAATGCGGGTCGATTACTTCATCTAATCGCGCTTGCACGATAAAAAGTGGTGCGTACACATCTTCTAAACGTGTACGAACGTCTTCTTCAATCATTGCTTTTAAATCCGCAAGTGATGGCATGCCTGTTGCTCGAATGTGTTGAAGTTCTCGCTCGATTTCTTCCGGTTGTTTACCTTGAAATTGTTTATATGCTTTCGCATAACGTAAAACGCCTTCAAACATTTGGTCCGTCGTTTTCATCGTCATTGGCGCACACATCGGCGCAACTCCTTTCGTCGGGTATTCCGTACTTAAACGAAGTGCATGAACACCGCCTAAAGATAAACCGACGACTGCAATTTCTTCAAATCCTTTTTCTCTTAAGTCGTGATAACTGTCAACGACTGATTGCCACCAATCTTCGGGCCCTGTTGTAATCAACTGTTCAGGATCTACACCGTGTCCTTCATATAAAGGTGCGCTCACTGTGTAATCTTTTTTCTCTAGGAATCGTCCGAGCATACGCACATCGGCTGTCGTTCCTGTAAATCCGTGTAACAATAAAACCGCACGTGGTCCTCGCTCAAAGTAAAATGGCTTCGGCTGGACAACTTTTAATGCTGCCATTTATTTTCCCCCTTTTCTTCATTTTAACACATTTAGGTAGGAAACCTCCTTGAAGCGAATTCCAATTCCTCATTTCTTTTTACGAAGAGAGGGAGGGGAAAGTTTCACCTGAAAGAAAAAAGCTGGCAAAAAAATATTTGCCAGCTTTTTCATCCATCATTTAGTTAAAACTTCATCACTGCTAGTGTTAAAACGAAAAACAATACGGCTAACCCAATTGTTACTCGGTGTAAGACGAGCTCTAATCCGCGTGCTTTTTGTTTACCGAAAAGTTGCTCGGCACCTCCTGAGATAGCTCCGATACCTGCACTTTGACCCGGCTGTAATAAAACCGCTGCGATTAATGCGACTGCTGTAATTAATAATAAAACCATTAAAATTGATTTCATCGTTTATTCCACCTCCCGTATCCATTACACAATATATCTATTTTAGCAAAAAGAACTTCAAGTAACAACTGTTTCTAAAAACAGCGCAACTTAATTTTTCTCATCTTTTAGCAAATGAAAAAAGAGAGCGGAATCGCTCTCTTTTTATTATTTTTCGATGTTATAAAATGCATCCATTCCGTCATAAGTAGCAACATTTCCGAGTTCATCTTCAATACGAAGTAACTGGTTATATTTCGCTACACGGTCTGTACGTGACGGTGCACCTGTTTTAATTTGACCTGCATTTGTCGCAACTGCGATATCTGCAATTGTCGTATCTTCTGATTCACCTGAACGGTGTGAAATAACTGCTGTATATCCTGCACGTTTTGCCATTTCGATCGCATCGAATGTTTCTGTTAACGTACCGATTTGGTTCACTTTAATTAAGATCGAGTTACTAATACCGCGCTCAATACCGTATGCGAGTTTTTCTGTATTCGTTACGAATAAGTCATCTCCTACGAGTTGAACTTTATCCCCGAGACGCTCTGTTAAAAGCTTGTGACCTTCCCAATCTTCTTCATCTAAGCCGTCTTCGATTGAAACGATCGGATATTTTTCGCACATATCTGCATACCAGTTGACCATTTCTTCTGCCGTGTAAACGACACCTTCACCTGATAAGTGGTATTTTCCATCTTCTGCGTTATAAAACTCAGAGCTTGCTGCGTCCATCGCTAAACGAACTTCTTCGCCTGGCTTGTATCCTGCACGTTCGATTGCTTCGATGATCGTTTGAAGCGCTTCTTCGTTCGATTTTAAGTTCGGAGCAAATCCACCTTCATCACCGACAGCTGTATTTAACCCTTTTTCTTGAAGAACTGCTTTTAATGAGTGGAACACTTCTGCACCGACTTGTAAACTTTCACGGAATGTTTTCGCACCTACTGGCATTACCATGAATTCTTGAATATCTACGTTGTTATCTGCGTGCTCTCCACCGTTTAAAATGTTCATCATTGGTACTGGGAGTTGTTTTGCGTTAACGCCACCTAAATATTGATAAAGTGGAACGTTTAAGTAGTTTGCAGCTGCGCGTGCAACAGCAATTGACACACCTAAGATCGCGTTTGCTCCGAGTTTTCCTTTGTTTTTCGTACCGTCAAGTGCAATTAACGCTTCGTCAATTTTCACTTGCTCTAATACTGTAAATTTCCCAACGAGTGCTTCACTCATTACAGTATTAACGTTTTCTACCGCTTGTAACACACCTTTTCCTAAGTAGCGGTCTTTGTCACCATCACGAAGTTCCACAGCTTCGTGTGCACCTGTTGAAGCTCCTGAAGGAACGATTGCGCGGCCAAATGCACCACTTTCTGTACGTACTTCTACTTCTACTGTTGGATTCGCACGTGAGTCTAATACTTCGCGCGCGAGGATATGTTGAATCTTCGGCATTATTTATTCTCTCCCTTAATTAATGTTGTTCCTGTCATTTCTACAGGTTGTTCTAAACCGAGTAATTGTAACATCGTCGGCGCAAGATCTGCTAAAATGCCGTCTGCGCGTAACGATAAGTTCTCTTTCGTAATGATGAGCGGCACAGGGTTCGTCGTATGTGCGGTCATCGGTTTGCCTTCATCTGTCACCATAACGTCTGCGTTTCCGTGATCAGCAGTAATAATTGCGACACCGTCTTTTTCAAGTAATGCTTCTACGACACGTCCGAGTTGTGTATCGACCGTTTCAATCGCTTGAATCGTCGGCTCCATCATTCCACTATGACCAACCATGTCGGGGTTCGCATAGTTTAAAATAATCGCATCTTGACGATCATTACGAATTTCATCGAGTAAAGCTTCCGTCACTTCTGGTGCGCTCATTTCTGGTTGTAAGTCATAAGTCGCAACTTTCGGTGAGTGAATGAGAATACGTGTTTCTCCTTCGAACTCATCTTCTCTACGCCCGCTTAAGAAAAATGTCACGTGTGGATATTTTTCTGTTTCCGCGATACGTAATTGACGAAGTCCTGCATCTGCTAACACTTCACCGAGTGTATTTTTTAAGTTTTCACTTTCAAAGACGACGTTAGAAACGACTTCATCGCTATAGTGTGTAAATGATACGTATGGTGACTGTTTAAAGTCTTTCGCCCCTGTATCAAATCCGTCAAATCCTTCTTGTGTAAATGCGCGTGATAACTGAATCGCACGGTCTGGACGGAAGTTGAAGAATACGAATGCATCGTCTTCTTCCGCTTCAATAATACCATCTTTCGTCTCTACGACAAATGGCACAACGAACTCATCGACGACATCTTCTTCATAAGAAGCAGCAAGTCCTGTC
>JASLGI010000103.1 GCA_030149685.1 Bacillaceae bacterium
CTGTTTCGGACCGAATAAGCTTGCGGCTCAATTAGAAGGAAGTAAGTCATTCGCTAAAGAAATTATGACGAAATACGATATTCCGACAGCAGCATACGGCACATTTACAACAGTGGACGAAGCGAAAGCGTTTATTGAAACGCATGGTGCACCGATCGTCATTAAAGCAGATGGACTCGCTGCAGGAAAAGGCGTCGTCGTTGCGATGACGAAAGAAGAAGCGTTCGAAGCAGTAGAAGATATGATCGGTAATCAAAAGTTCGGCGATTCTTCATCGAAAGTCGTCATTGAAGAATTTTTAGATGGCGAAGAGTTTTCATACATGTCATTCGTCCATAACGGTCGCATTTACCCGATGCCACTTGCACAAGATCATAAACGTGCATACGATGGTGATGAAGGACCAAACACAGGTGGAATGGGTGCTTATTCACCCGTTCCTCAAATTACAGAAGATATCGTAAAACGTTCGTACGAAGAAGTCGTCGTACCGACTGTGGAAGCGATGAAAAGTGAAGGAATGCCATTTAACGGCATTTTATATGCAGGTCTCATTTTAACGAAAGAAGGACCGAAAGTGATTGAATTTAACGCACGTTTCGGAGATCCTGAAACACAAGTCGTTTTACCACGTATGAAATCGGACTTCGGTGCGTTTATGCGTGCACTCGTGAATGATGAGCCATTTGAACTCGAATGGTCAGATGAAGCAGTGTTAGGTGTCGTCGTTGCGAGCGAAGGGTATCCAGGGGATGTGACAAATGGTCATGCATTACCAGACCTTTCGACGTTTGAAGAGCGTGGAATCGATGTCTTCCATGCTGGAACGAAACAAGAAGGCGACCACTTCGTTGGTAACGGTGGGCGTGTCTTATTATTAACAGCGCACGGTGAAACATTAAAAGAAGCGCAAGATAAAGTATATAAAGAAATGAACGCATTAGAGTGGCCAAACTTCTTTTATCGAAAAGATATCGGCTGGCGTATCGTTTAAAAGAAAGTGCTTGGGTAATGATTACTCAGGCACTTTTTATTTTGCATCTTTAGATAGAAACAATTAAACTAAGAACAAGATTGAAAAGAGAGAAAAGGAGTGAAAACGGACAATGATTGATCATTTTTTATCAATTTTACGAGGGAAGCGAGCGCCGGCACTCGTTTTAGAAGACGTACAATATGTAGATGTTTATTTACGAACGATACGCCGCGGGAATATTTGGATCGATCGAGGACGTATCGTTTATGTAGGGGACCAACTCCCGAAGACACTTGAAGGGACCGAGCGCGTAACTTCTGATGCACTCGTTGTGCCGGGATATATTGAACCACATGTTCACCCGTTTCAATTGTATCACCCGGAATCATTTGCACATTTCGCAGCGACGACAGGGACGACGACATTGATTGCAGATAATTTTCACTTATTTACGAATTTATCGAATGAATCTTCGTTTCGCATCCTCGACCAATTAAAGAAAGGACCGTTTACGTGGAAATGGTGGATGCGGATGGATGCACAAACACAAATGTTGAATGAGCGTTTATTTACATATGAACGATTACTTCCTTGGTTACGTCGAGAAGATGTTATCGTTGGGGGAGAACTTACAGGGTGGCCACAAGCATTAAAAGGAGAAGAAACGTTACGTTCCTTTTTACAAGCGAGTGTAGAAGCGGGTCATTACGTCGAAGGACATTTACCAGGTGCATCTGATCAGACACTTGCTCAAATGAAGTGGCTCGGTGTTACGGGAGATCACGAAGCGATGACATTAGAAGATGTCGAAGCTCGTTTACGTCACGGTTACCATGTCACATTACGTCATTCTTCTATACGACCGGATTTATTACCAATGATAAAAGAAATGAAAAAGGAAAAGTGGGAAATAGGTGCTCGTCTGATGATGACGACAGATGGCTCACCTCCTTTATTTTATCAAGAAGGTGTCATTGATACGTGTATTCGACAAGTCGGACAAACGCTTGAAGATTGGCATACCGCGTATCAAATGGCGACGATTACACCAGCCGAAACGTATCGCATCGATCGAGAAGTAGGAGCGATTGCAACAGGCCGAGTCGCTCATTTAAACTTTTTAAACAGCCTTGATGACCCGACGCCGCGTTCCGTACTTGCAAGTGGAACGTGGATAAAAAAAGACGGAAAAGTTCTTCCGGTAAAAGAACAAGTCGCATGGGAAGAAGAGTTAACCCGTCCACCGTTACAGTTGTTAGACGACGATTTAGAACCAGTGCCGTCGACAACGCGTCTCGTTTTAATGAATGATGTTTTAATGAAAATGGAAGAACGTACAGAAGAAAAAAGCGAACATTATTTAGTAGTGATCGGCCGGGCAGGTAACTGGCGAATTCGTACACGTATTCACGGTTTTCCAGAGCAGATGGAAGCACTCGTCAGTTCTTTTTCATTAACAGGAGATACAATTTTTATTTACCGCTCTAAACGAGCTGCACAACGCGCGTTTGAAAGGCTAGAACAACGAGGCGGTGGCATCGTGTTAGCAGATGACGAAAATGTACAAGCAGAGATTCCATTACCGATTGGCGGGTTTTCGTCTCATTTATCGTTTCCACAGTTGATGGAAAAAGAGAAACTACTAAAACAAAAACTCGCGGCTTACGGAGAAGTAAAAGGAGATATTATTTTTACATTACTCTTTTTACAATCGACGCATTTACCTTTTGTCCGTATAACGGAACGAGGAATTATCGATATTTTAAAAAATAAATGCATTTTACCCGCTGAACAAAGGAGTATGTGATGAAAAAGCGAACGATTATCCAATTGATTATTTTAGTGATGGTTTTATTCGCTTTGTTTCTACTTGTCTTTTTACCACCTTTTTTAGAAGGAAAAATATTAGACGAACAGTTAATAAATATGGATAAAGCGAAAGACCAAAAAGTAAAAAATAATTTGTATGAAGCACCTTTGACAGGTATAGAGGGAGAGGAACCATTTTTATTACGTCCGATTGTAGCGACAATTAGTAACGACCCTCACGCAAGACCGCAAAAAGGACTGTCACTTGCAGATTATACGTATGAGTTTTTAATTGAAGGAAAAGGGACTCGTTTTGTAGCGATTTATCAAAGTGAGTGGCCAGAAGAAATTGGTCCGATGCGAAGTGCGCGACACTATTTTTATCCGATTGCGCGAGATTTAGACAGTTTATATGTAGCGCACGGATTTAGCCGTTATGCATTAAATGAATTACGACGTTCTCCATTGCCACAAATTAACGGAGTCGATCATGAAGGTACATTATTTCAACGTTCAACAGATAGAAAAGCCCCACACAATTCATACATTCAAAAAAGTGGATTAGAAAAAGGGATGGAAATAAATCAATTATCGTTTGAAAAAGCACCGCGAACAACACTTTCATTCCATAAAGTATCAGACGATGATATAATGAGAGAAAATGCTTCGATGATTGTCTTAAATTACTACGACTCATTCGATTACAAAGTAGAATATACGTATGATGAACAAACGAACACGTATATTCGCTCAACAGGTAATCAAACGATGTATGATGCATTAACGGATGAAGTAGTGAAGTATTCGAACATTCTCGTCATTGAAGTCCCTTATCAGCTCATAGATTCTGATGGCCGACGAGATGTTCAATTATCTAGTGGTAGTAAAGGGTATTTGTTTCAAGATGGGCGTGTAACGACGATGGACTGGAAGTATCAAAGAGGTGTTATTCAACCGATGGATGGTCGAAAGCCTCTTACATATACGAAAGGAAATACGATCGTTCACGTCGTACCGAAAGAAACAGGCATCGATCGAGCATTAATGTATGAGCAGTAAGGTGGAGAGACATGCAAATTAATAAAATTCGTGGAGAGCAAACCGATCGCCTTTTTCAAGCGATTTTATCATTGGAAAATGTAGAGGAATGTTATCAGTTTTTTGATGATTTATGTACGATCAGCGAAGTACAATCACTTGCTCAACGTTTTGAAGTAGCGAAGATGTTACAAGAAAATAAAACGTATGATGAAATTCAACAAGAAACAGGAGCAAGTACGGCGACGATTTCTCGTGTCCGCCGCTTTGTCGACTACGGTTCTGATGGATATAAACTCGCATTAGAACGTTTGAGTGAAGAAGAAAAGTAAATGGAAAAAAGTTGTTTGAGAGTATTTCTCTTAAGCAGCTTTTTTCATGTTTTAGCGGAAATAGCAGAATGCGTCGCATCATTCTTTGTTATAATGGACAAACGAACAATTTGAAAATGAGGGATACGATGGAATACACAACGTGGAGACATATTTTTAAGTTAGACCCAGCAAAAGAATTGTCAGATGAGGCGTTAGAACGCATTGCTGAATCTGGAACGGATGGAATTATTGTCGGTGGCTCAGATGGTGTCACATTAGACAATGTGTTGCATTTACTTGCACGTATTCGCCGTTATTCAGTCGATGTCGCGCTAGAAGTATCGACGATCGATTCGGTAACACCAGGATTTGATTATTATTTTATTCCGACAGTACTAAATACGGATAATGAACGATATATAAAAGGACTGCATCTTGAAGCATTAGAAGCGTATGGACATTTAATGACACAAGAACAACTCATTACAGAAGGGTATTGTATTTTAAATCCTCACTGTAAAGCAGCAAAATTAACAGAAGCAAATGCCAATCTCACACTCGATGAAGTTGTTGCCCATGCGCAATTAGCCGAACATATTTTCCATTTGCCGATTTTTTATTTAGAGTATAGCGGTACATACGGAGATATTGACATTGTACGTGAAGTTGCAGAGACATTAGAGGAAACAGACTTTGTTTACGGTGGAGGCATTGACAGTGCAGAAAAAGCAGCTGAAGTTGCGCGCTATGCCGATAGTGTTGTCGTCGGGAATGTCATTTATGAAGATTTAAAAGCAGCATTACAAACAGTAAAAGCCGTTCAGAAGACGGAGAAATATTAGGAGGAAAAAAGATGAACGAAATAGCAAAACGTTTAGTTCAAGGAATGAACCCTGAACAAAAAGAAGCGGTTCAGACGACTGAAGGACCGCTTCTTATTATGGCAGGAGCCGGTTCTGGAAAAACACGTGTGCTCACGCATCGTATCGCTTATTTAGTCGTTGAAAAAAATATTTACCCATCGAATATTTTAGCGATTACGTTTACGAACAAAGCAGCACGTGAAATGCGTGAACGAATTGATGGCTTACTCGGTGAAGGAACGTGCGACCGTATGTGGGTGTCGACATTCCACTCGATGTGTGTCCGTATTTTACGTCGAGAC
>JASLGI010000196.1 GCA_030149685.1 Bacillaceae bacterium
GCGATACGTGTCGCTTCCTTCAAAAAGAGTCGTCCCATCGTCTTCATCAAGGGAGTGAGCATTTTCAATCGCTTGGTCGATTAAAAAAGTAATCGATGACGCGTCTAATTTTTCTGTATAAGCGTATCCCATTTTCCCACCGACGAGCGCACGGAAACTTACACCTCCTGTATCACTCGTTTCATAACGGTCAATTGCCCCTTCATACACAGCAATGTTTGCAGACTCACTATATTGCATAAATACTTCCGCATCTGTTAAACCTCGTTTTGTCGCTTCTGCAATAAGAGTCTCGTTAAATTGTTGTCTATTCATTTACGCTTCCTCCTTCGTTCCGCCGACAGTAATTTCAGAAACGCGAATCATCGGTTGACCGACATTGACTGGAATACTACCGCTTAAAGAACCACACATTCCTGTACCATGTGCTAAATTGTTCGCAACGCGGTCGACATTGTAAATCGTCTCCGCTCCGTTACCAATCAATGTTGCACCTTTGATCGGACGACCGATTTTTCCATTTTCGACGAGATATCCTTCCATTACAGCGAAGTTATAATCTCCCGTTGCTGGATTCACAGAGCCACCGCCCATATACTTTGCGTAAATACCATATTCTGTATCCGCGATAATTTCTTCTGGTGTGCTCGTTCCTGGTTCAATGTACGTATTCGTCATACGTGATGTCGGATTGTAACGATACGACTGACGGCGTGAAGATCCTGTCGCTTCCGTATTCATTCGACGAGCGTTAAATTTATCGACGAGATATCCTTTTAAAATACCGTCTTCAATTAATACGTTTCGACGTGTTTTTTCACCTTCGTCATCAATGTTTAAAGAACCCCATTCATTCGGTAATGTACCATCATCTACGTATGTGACGAGGCTCGACGCTACTTTTTCTCCGATACGATCGGCAAATACTGAATTTCCTTTTGCTACCGCAGTCGCTTCTAACCCGTGACCACATGCTTCATGGAAAATAACGCCTCCGAATTCATTGTCGATAATGACTGGGAATTTCCCACTTGGACATTCGTCCGCATCAAGCATCGTCACCGCAATACGTGCTGCTTCATTTGCATAATGTTCAAGATTTAAGTTTTCAATAAATTCAAATCCTGCGTGTGCACCTGGCCCGTAATGACCGGATTGAATATTATTGCCTTCTTCTGCTGTCGGCACGATACTCATTCGGCTATGCACGCGAGTATCCTCTACAAATATTCCTTCTGAGTTAGCAATTAATACGTGTTGTGTTTCATCTAAATAATTGACGCGAACTTGTTGAATTCGTTGATCATACGCTCGAGCGATCGTGTCAGCTTCACGCATTTTTAAAATTTTACGCGCTTGCTCGACATCTTGTGGCCATTCTTTGATCGTATGAATCGGCGTGATGTTTCGCTTTTCTAATGGCTGAATCGTTCCACCTTCCCCATTACGAATCGCTGCTGCTGCTCGTTTTGCTGCTCGAATAAGCCCTTCCTCTGAAAAATCTGTCGTATACGTATAAATACTTTGGAAGTTTGAAAATACACGAATCCCTACACCAAAATCACGACCTGCAACGATTTTTTCTGTTTTTGAACTTTGTAACGTCATATTGTTAGTAAAGCGATCTTCAACGAAAATTTCTGCAAAATCTCCACCTGTTGAAAGTGCTGCATCAATTACTCGTTCGATCGTTGATTGATTTAACATGAACGTCCCCTCCTTATTTGTTCATTATATCATGCATATATCCTTTCGAATGTTTCCTTTGCTCAACTTTTCAAATAAACGTTCAAATTATCTGATTTTTTAGACCTCTCTACGATTTTTTACACTTTTTCAGCCACTTTTTCTATTCTTTCATACAATTATTTTGTCATTCAGGACAATTCTTTTTTTCCGATAGTTTCTGCTACCGTTTATGCAAAAATGATGTATAATAAACGTGCATATTATCTATTGAACGATAATGATTTCAGCAAAACGCAAAGGAGAATTCATCCATGACGATCATAGACAATAAACCAATGGGAGAATCGCGTACAATTTCGACACGCCTCGTCCTCCCTCCAGATATGAACAACCACCATACAATTTTCGGTGGAAAAATTATGGCTTATATTGATGAAATTGCCGCGATTACTTCAATGAAACACGCACAAGCGCCAACTGTTACTGCTTCTATCGATTCACTCGATTTTGTGTCTCCTGCAGTCGTTGGAGACGTCTTAGAATTAGAAGGTATCGTCTGTGCTACTGGACGAACTTCGATGGAAGTATTCGTCAGCGTTTATGCTAAAAATTTAATTACTGGTGAACGGAATTTAACGACAAAATCATTTATTACAATGGTTGCTATCGATGAAAACGGTCGACCTAAACCTGTCGCAAAAGTATATCCTGAAACAGAAATGGAAAAAAGCTTATTTGAAACAGCTCCTGCTCGTAGAGAAAATCGCCGTATTCGCCAACAAATGCGTCATTAAAATAGGTGAGCGACTGCAAAAATGCAGTCGCTTTTTTATTTTTCTACGAAAACGAATGCTAATTGATTAGGCTATCCCCGTAGTCCCTACGGTTAAAAGTCTTTCGGCTTCTTTTTTAAGGTTCTGTCCTGCATTAATACCTCTATCGTGCTATGTATTACATGATGGACACGTCCATTTACGTAAATGGAGATCTTTAACGTCTTTATTTTTTTCTTAAAAAACAGTTCTATTTCAAATGTTGGGGGGGACGAATACGTCACCCTAAATGAGACCCTATATTTTTATACTTATGACTTAATAAAATCTTTGCTCGGAAGTGATCAAAAGAACGAAAGCCGTAGGCTGCTCTTTTGATCACTTTCGTTTTGTTGTTTAATCCTTCTACAA
>JASLGI010000260.1 GCA_030149685.1 Bacillaceae bacterium
TGTCAGACGATGCGTTAGAAGGGGAGGAAGGGGCGACACCGGATACGATTCGTCAAGGCCGTTCAAGCGGCAGCGTCGACACGCTTGAAGCGGTAGAGTCGCTCGAACAGGACGGTCGGACGGAAAGCGGCGGAGGAGCCGGGTACGGGCTCGCCAATGCGAACGTTACCGTCTCGGTTGAACCGATGGAAAAAGCGACGTCCGAAGAAGCACTTGCGCCGTTTACGACGTGGCGTCACGAGCAAGCACCACTCGTCGATGCATTCGTCCGTGAAATGAACGAACGGATGGAAAAGAAAAAGACTGCTCGTCGGACCGGCTTATCGCACGGGCGACTCGACGGAAAAGCGTTGTTGTCTCTCGTCACCGATGAACGACCTGCCCCGTTTTATAAAAAAGGATCACCGGACCGACCGCTCGATGCGGTATTCGGCTTGTTGATCGACGGGTCGGCTTCGATGCACGACAAACTCGATGAGACGAAACGAGCCGTTTTACTCTTTCACGACGTGTTGCGCCGATTAGCCGTTCCTCACGAAATGATCGTCTATTCGGAAGATGCGACGCGTGCGACACCGGACGAACAGCCGAATACGTTTGAAGTGATCCATTCGTTTCACGACGGCGCACGAGACGCAGCGACTCGTATTGCGAACATTGAAGCGCATGATGACAACCGAGACGGCTTCGCGATCCGTTGGATGACCGACCGACTTCTGACCCGTCCAGAGCAGCATCGCGTCTTACTTTTATTTTCAGACGGTGAACCGAGCGCATACGATTACGGAACGAACGGACTCGTCGATACACGCGATGCGGTATTGCGTGCGGACCGATTCGACGTCTCGCTCTTCCATCTCTTTTTAACGGACGTCGAACCGACCGCAGACGAACGCGCGCTCTTTCAACAATTGTACGGGACGCGTACCGTCGCGGCGGATCGGATGGATGAATGGGCGGAAGAAACGTTGCGTCTATTACGGATCGCCTTTCGGCTCATTCATCCGTAACGACCGTTCACTCAGCCATTTGTTAGAAAGAAAAAACGATCCTATGCGCCTAGCACAGGATCGTTTGTCGTTTAGCGGCGTCCTTCGGTCTGTTCGTATACGTTGAGAAGACGTGTTTTTAAATCGTTTTCCATTTGAGCGATTTCGAGTTCAGCTTGTTGACGTTTTTGACGTCCTTCCGACTGAATGACGAGCGTTTCTTCGATCGTTGAAATGAGGTTTTCTTGCGTCTGTTTCAACGTTTCAATTTCAACGATGCCGCGCTCGTTTTCACGCGCCGTTTCTAACGTATTTTGTTTTAACATTTCCGAGTTTTTGAGCAATAAATCGTTCGTCGTTTTCGTCACGAGCTTTTGCGTTTCAACCGCTTGCTGTTGACGATTTAACGTAAGCGCGATCGCAATTTGGTTTTTCCAAAGTGGAATCGCCGTCATGATCGACGATTGAATTTTTTCAGCGAGCGTTTGGTTCGTCTGTTGAATCATCCGAATTTGTGGCGCACTTTGGATCGTAATTTGACGAGACAACTTCAAGTCGTGAATTCGTTTGTCGAGACGGTCGACGAATTGGAGCATGTCGTTCACTTCTTGTACGTCCATTTGGTCTTGTGACGCTTCCGCTTTCGCTTGAAGTTGTGGCACGGTCACTTCCATAATTTCATCGCGACGAAGTTCTGCCGCTGCGATGTAAATGTTCAACGCTTGGAAATACGATTTGTTTTGTTCGTACAGTTGGTCGAGTCGCTGGACGTCTTCGATTAAACCGCGTTTCGAATGGTCGAGCTGTACGCTAATTTTGTCGACTTGCGTACCGAGTTTTTCGTATTTGCTCATCAGTTCGTTGATCGACTTTTTCGCATTGCGGAACAATTTGTTTAAAAATCCTTGTTTCTGTTGCGGTGCGAGCTCTTCCGGATCGAGTAGTGACAGTTTCGCCATTAAATCGTTCAACACGTCACCGATCGGCCCGATTTCGTTCGCTTGGACTTGATTGAGCATCGCGTGAGAGAAGTTCGTCAACTCTTTTTGTGCGCCTGCTCCGTACGTAATGACCGCATCGTTACTTCCGATCGGAATTTGTGAAGCGATCTGTTCTGCTTTTTGACGTTCTTCGGCCGTTAATTGATCGACCATGCGCGGTGCGACTTGTTGCGTTTGTTGCACCGTCGGTGGTTGGAGCGGGTCTGCAACGCTCGGTTGCGGTTCGGTCATCGTCGGTTTTTGCAAGTCCATACCGAATGGATCACCGAGTAAATCGTCGATCGATTGGCGTTGCATTTGTGGTTGTAAATCATTGTTTTTTTCGTTCGTCATGAGTAGAATCCTCCTCTAGTCGTTTCGGTTCATTTTTTTGAAGGGCGAGGTCGACGTAGTCGAGCTCCATATTCAATGTCGCTAAGTCTTTTGACATCGCACGTTTTAAATCGGTTTCAAGTAAATGGTGAACGTCCGCGAGTCGCGTTTTCGCCTCTTCAATCGTACCATTTATTTCTAAATCCTTCACGGGTTGTTGAGAAAGTTGGATGTAACGCGTCGTAATGTCGACTGCTGAGTCGAGATGGGAATAGAAAAAACGGTCGACGTAATAAAATTGAGACGGGTTCGC